>NZ_JBFTEP010000126.1:0-10565 GCF_047229365.1 Cellulomonas pasadenensis
CACTCTCCCCCCCCATCCGCCCACCCGCTCGGGGCGTTTTTGTGGGGTGGGCTGTGTTTTTTTTATACTCGACCGCACGACGGCACGGCACCCGCGGCGCCGGCCGGCGACGACCGGGGCGACCGCGACGACGACGACCTCTTCCCCGACCCGAACGCACCGCGCACGGTGCACCCGCTCACGCACGTGCTCGGCGTGGTCGTCGGGCTGCTGCTGGCCCCGGTCGCAGCCGTCGTGACGCTGCTCGGGCAGTCGCGCGTCCTCAGGGTCCAGGCGGGCGACTGGGACGCCTCGCTCGAGATCCTGGGCATCGTGCTGGTGTCGGTCGGCGTGGTGCTGCTCGCGGCGGTGGTTCTGCTCGCGCTGTGGACGCCGGCGGTGCCGCTCACCGGGGGCGTCGTGCTCGGCGCGCTCGGCGGGCTCGCGCTGTACGCGCCGGGGATCGCGCGGCAGCAGGCGCTGGCGCTGGTCGGCGACGCGTGGTCGCGCACGACCGTGGAGGCGACGGTGGCGGCGACGTCCGGCACGCTGCTGCTCGTCGGCGTGCTGCTCCTCGTGTCCGGGCTCGTCGCGGCGGCGGCGCGCCGCCGGGGCGTGCACCTGGGCGCCTTCCGCGAGCGGAACCGGGCGGCCTGACGCGGCGCCCGCCGCGCGCGGTCCGCGAGCGCGGCCCGCGGCCCCGCGACGACCCCGCCCCGGCCTTCCGGACGTTCCGGACGGCGTCGACGCGCACGTGAGGCGCGTGCGCCGCGCCGCCGCGCGGGACTAAGGTCCGTGGCGAGGACCCCTCAGGTCAGCACCGAAGAGCCGCACCGACGCCGTTGCGCAGGGAGACACCGTGACCGACCAGTCCGCCGCCCCCACACCGACCGACGCCGCGCCCGCCGCGACGCCGGGCCTGGAGAACCTCCTCACGGAGAGCCGCAGCTTCCCCCCGTCGGCGGAGTTCGCCGCGCAGGCGAACGCGACCGCCGACCTGTACGCGTGGGCGAACGCCGACCGGCCGGGGTTCTGGGGCGACCAGGCGCGCGAGCTGCTCACGTGGTCGACGCCCTTCACGCAGACCCTCGACTGGTCGGACGCGCCGTTCGCCCGCTGGTTCGCGGACGGCCGGCTGAACGCGGCGTACAACGCGGTGGACCGGCACGTCGAGGCCGGCAACGGCGACCGCGTCGCGCTGCACTTCGAGGGCGAGGGCGGCGACACCCGCACGCTGACGTACGCGGACCTGCAGCGCGAGGTGTCCAAGGCCGCCAACGCCATCGCCGCGCTCGGCGTCCGCACGGGCGACCGCGTCGCGATCTACATGCCCCTGATCCCCGAGGCGGTCGTCACGATGCTCGCGTGCGCGCGCATCGGCGCCCCGCACTCGGTGGTGTTCGGCGGGTTCTCGGCGGAGGCGCTGAGCTCGCGCATCCTGGACGCCGAGGCGAAGCTCGTCGTCACGGCCGACGGCGGCTTCCGCCGCGGCGCGCCGAGCGCGCTGAAGCCGGCCGTCGACGAGGCCCTCGCCAAGGGCGCGCCCAGCGTGCAGCACGTGCTCGTGGTCCGCCGCACGGGCCAGCCCGTCGAGTGGACGCAGGGCCGGGACGTCTGGTGGCACGAGGCGGTCGACGTCGCGTCCGCCGAGCACACGCCGGTGGAGGTCGAGGCGGAGCACCCGCTGTTCATCCTCTACACGTCGGGGACGACCGGGAAGCCGAAGGGCATCTTCCACACCACGGGCGGGTACCTCGCGCAGGCGGCGTTCACGCACCTCAACGTCTTCGACCTGAAGCCGGAGACGGACGTGTACTGGTGCACGGCCGACATCGGCTGGGTCACCGGGCACACGTACGTCGTCTACGGGCCGCTCGTGAACGGCGCGACGCAGGTCATCTACGAGGGCACGCCCGACACGCCGCACCGTGGCCGCTGGTGGGAGATCGTGCAGAAGTACGGCGTCTCCATCCTGTACACCGCGCCGACGGCGATCCGCACGTGCATGAAGTGGGGCGAGGAGATCCCCGCGCAGTTCGACCTGTCGTCGCTGCGCGTCCTCGGGTCGGTGGGCGAGCCCATCAACCCGGAGGCGTGGATGTGGTACCGCCGCGTCATCGGCGGCGACCGGACGCCGATCGTCGACACGTGGTGGCAGACGGAGACGGGCGCGATCATGATCAGCCCGCTGCCCGGCGTCACCGCGGCCAAGCCGGGGTCGGCGCAGGTGCCGCTGCCCGGCATCGCCGCGGACGTCGTGGACGACGACGCGACGCCCGTGCCGGACGGGCACGGCGGCTACCTCGTGCTCACCGAGCCGTGGCCGGCGATGCTGCGCGGCATCTGGGGCGACCCCGAGCGGTACAAGGACACGTACTGGTCGCGCTTCAAGAACATCTACTTCGCCGGGGACGGCGCCAAGAAGGACGACGACGGCGACATCTGGCTGCTCGGCCGCGTCGACGACGTCATGAACGTGTCCGGCCACCGGCTGTCCACCACGGAGATCGAGTCGGCCCTCGTCTCGCACCCGTGGGTCGCGGAGGCGGCCGTCGTGGGCGCGACCGACGAGACCACCGGTCAGGCGGTCGTCGCGTTCGTCATCCTGCGGGGCGACGCCACGGAGGCCGCCGGCTCCGACGCCGCCGCCGTGCAGCAGACGCTGCGCGACCACGTCGCCCGCGAGATCGGCCCGATCGCGAAGCCGCGGCAGATCCTCGTCGTGGCCGAGCTGCCCAAGACGCGGTCCGGCAAGATCATGCGCCGGCTGCTGCGGGACGTCGCGGAGCACCGCCAGGTCGGGGACGCGACGACGCTCGCCGACTCGTCCGTCATGGACCTCATCGCCGCGGGCCTGGACCAGCCGGCGGCGTCCGCGGACTGACCGCCGCGCCCGCCGCGACGCGCACGGCCCGGTCCCCGTCGGCGGGGGCCGGGCCGTGGTGCGTCCGGGCCCGGTGGCCCGCCCCTGCGCGGGGCACGGCCCGGCCGGGGAAGCGCTTGCGGGGCACCCGCACGGCGAAGCGTTTAGGCCGTGGAGCGCCCCTGACGCTGCTGGTTGTGTGACCCGCGCACCCGCCCGCCACCGGCCGGCGGACAGGCGGGCGGGTGCACGTCAGCACCCACACCGGCGGAACGAGGACGTCCCATGAAGCACCTGACCACGCGCGCGGTCGCGGCCTGCGCGGCCGCGCTGCTCGCCGTCGGCGGCATCACCGCCGCCGCGACCTCGGCCACGGCCGCCGACCCGGTCGGCCTGCACGTCGAGGGCACCCGGCTCGTCGAGGAGAACGGCACGCCCTTCGTGGCCCGCGGCGTCAGCCACGCGCACACCTGGTACGTCTCCGAGACCCCGCGGGCGATCCCCGCCATCCGCGCGGCCGGGGCGAACGCGCTGCGCGTGGTCCTGTCGAACGGCGTGCGGTGGACGAAGAACGACGCCGCGGACGTCACGCGCGTCATCGACCTGTGCCGCGCCAACCAGCTGGTCTGCATGCTCGAGGTGCACGACACCACGGGCTACAACGAGCAGAGCGGCGCCGCGACGCTCGCGTCGGCCGCCGAGTACTGGGTGTCGCTGCGGAGCGTGCTGCAGGGCACGGAGGACTTCATCCAGATCAACATCGGCAACGAGCCCTACGGCAACGGTGCGAGCACCGCCACGGGCTGGGCGGCCGACACCGCCGCGGCGATCCGCACCGTGCGCGCCGCGGGCCTGCGCCACAACATCGTCGTGGACGCCCCGAACTGGGGCCAGGACTGGTCCGGCACCATGCGCGACCAGGCGCCGACGGTCGCGGCGGCCGACCCCGACCGCAACACGCTCTTCTCGGTGCACATGTACGGCGTGTACGCGCAGGCATCGACGATCACGTCGTACCTGGACGCGTTCGCGGCGAACGGGCTGCCGCTCGTCATCGGCGAGTTCGGCTTCGACCACTCCGACGGCAACCCGGACGAGGACACGATCATGGCCGAGGCGCAGCGCCGCGGCATCGGCTACTACGGCTGGTCGTGGTCCGGCAACGGCGGCGGCGTCGAGTACCTCGACATGGTGACGGCCTTCGACCCGGCACGGTTCACGTCGTGGGGCACGCGGATCTTCGCGGGCGCGAACGGCATCCGGGCGACGGCCCGCACGGCGACGTTCTTCGGCGGTGCCACGCCGACGCCCACGCCGACCGTGACCCCGACCGTCACGCCCACGCCGACCGTGACGCCGACGCCCACGGCCACCCCGACGCCGACGGCCACGCCGACGCAGGACCCCGGCGGCGCCTGCACGGCCACCCTCCGCATCACCGGCGCGTGGCCCGGCGGCTTCCAGGGCTCGGTGGACGTGAAGGCCGGCTCCGCCGGCACCCGGGCGTGGCGCACGCAGTTCACGCTGCCCGCCGGCGCGTCGGTGTCGCAGGGCTGGAGCGGCGCGTTCTCGAGCTCCGGCAGCACCGTGACGGTCGCCAACGCGGCGTGGAACGGCGCGCTGTCCGCGGGCCAGACCACGAGCTACGGCTTCATCGGCTCGGGCACCGCCCCGACCGGCACGGTCGCGGTGTCCTGCTCCTGACACCCGGTCCCCGACCCACGGCGACGGCCTCCGACCCCCGGGTCGGGGGCCGTCGCCGCGCCGCCGCACCCGTGCACGGCCGGGTCCTCACCAGCCCAGGGTACGGCGCAGGCGGCGGACCGCCTCGCGGCCCGCGCGGTTCGCGCCGACCGTCGACGCGCTCGGCCCGTAGCCGACGAGCTGCAGGCGCGGCTCGCCGACGACCTCGGTGCCGTCCATGCGGATGCCGCCGCCGGGTGCGCGCAGCCCCAGCGGCGCGAGGTGGTCGAGGGTGGCGCGGAACCCGGTCGCCCACAGGATCGTGCGCGCCGGGACGAACGGCGGGCCGTCGACCCACCCGCCGACGTCGGCGGCGACGCCGGGCAGGTCGGGGGGCAGGTCGGCGGGCAGGTCGGTGTCGGCCTCGAGGCCGTCGAGCACGGGCGCGCCGGGGTCCCACGCGACGCCGTCGGGCTCGATGCGGTCGAACACCCGGCGCGCGCGCAGCACGCCCGCGGCGATGCCGGCGCGGTACGCGGGCGTCAGCGGCAGGCCCGTCACGCTGACCACCGACCGCGGCGGCAGCCCGGCGCGGGTGCGCTCGTCGACGCGGGAGACGGCCTCGCGGCCGAGCTCGGGCGTGAACGCGGCGTCGAGCCAGCGCGGCGGGCGGCGCGTCACCCAGGTCGTCGTCGTGACCTCCGCGAGCTGCAGCAGCAGCTGCACGGCGGACGTGCCGCCGCCGACCACGACGACGTGCCCGTCCGCGAGGTCGCGGGCGTCCCGGTAGTCGTGCGTGTGCAGCTGGCGCCCGCGGAACGACGCGCGCCCGGGGTACGACGGCCAGAACGGGCGCTGCCACGTGCCGGACGCGGTGACCACCGCGCGGGCCGCCCACACGACCACCTCGTCGGGGTGCTCGGCGTGCCGGGTCGTGACGAGGTAGCGGGGCTCCGGCCCGCCGTCGGGCGCCCGCTCGACGCGCTGCACCCGCACCGGTCGCTGCACGTTGAGCCCGTAGGCCTCCTCGTACTGCGCGAAGTAGTACGGCACGGCGTCCGCGGCGGGCTCGGTGGGGTCGACGACGACGAGCGGCATGCCCGGCAGGTCGTGCACCGCGTGCGCGTCGGCCAGGGTGAGGCTGCGCCAGCGGTGCTGCCACGCCCCGCCGGCGTGCGGGTTGTCGTCGAGGACGACGAACGTGCCGGCCGCCCCCTCCCACCCGCGGGACCCGACGGCCACGAGGCCGGTGCGCTGCAGGTGGTACGCCGTCGAGAGGCCCGCCTGCCCGGCGCCGACCACGAGGACGTCGACCTCGACGGTGCGCGGTCCCGCCGCCGCCCGGCGGGCACGACGCCCGCGGAGGGCGGCGGTGGCGCTGGGGGAGGAGTCCATGGCGGCGTCCACGCTACCGGCCGGCCCCGCCCGGCGTCGGGGCCGTCCGGCCGTCGCCACCGCCCGTCCACGACCCCTCCACACGCGCGGCCGCACGGACCGGACCCGCGTCGCTCCCCGGACGCGCCCGCGGGCGACGCGGCGCGTGGTGGGATGGGTCCATGACGTCCGACACCGACGCGCCGACGCTCGTGACGGCCGTCGCGGGGCCGCTGGACCCCACGACGGCGGACGCGGTGCGGCGCCTGCACCACGACGCGACGCGCGCCGACGGGGTCGCGCCCCTGTCCGAGCAGCCGCTGCTGTGGCTGACCGAGGCCGAGGCGCCCGTGGTCCACCTGCTCGCGCACGCGGGCGGCGCGACGGACCCCGGCGACGGCACCGGCCCGCTCGTCGGCTACGCCCAGCTCGACGTCGGCACGACCACCCGCGTGAGCGCGGAGGTCGTCGTCCACCCGGCCCACCGCCGGCGCGGCGTCGCGTCGGCGCTGCTCGCGCGGGCGCAGGCGGAGACCGCGACCGTGCCCGGGCGGCGGCTGTCGGTGTGGGCGCACGGCGACGTCCCGGCGGCGCGCGCGACGGCCCGGACGGCCGGCCTCGTCGTCGTCCGCGAGCTGCTGCGCATGGCCGTCGACCTCGGGGCGCACCCGCCGGCCGACGCCGTGCTGCCGCCGGGCGTCGAGGTCCGGCCGTTCGTGCCCGGCCGGGACGAGGAGGCGTGGCGGCGCGTCAACGCGCGCGCCTTCGCGCACCACCCGGAGCAGGGCCGCATGACGTCCGCGGACCTGCGTGCCCGCGAGGCGGAGCCGTGGTTCGACCCCGCCGGCTTCCTGCTCGCCGAGCGCGACGGGCAGCTGCTCGGGTCCGTGTGGACCAAGGTGCACCCCGCCGGCGAGGCGCCCGACGCGCAGCCCGGCGAGGAGGTCGGCGAGATCTACGTGGTGGGCGTCGACCCGGACGCGCAGGGGCTGGGGCTGGGGCGCGCGCTGACGGCGCTCGGGCTGGCCCACCTGCGCGACCGCGGCCTGCGCACGGCGATCCTCTACACGGGCGCGGAGAACACGGTCGCGGTGCACACGTACGAGCGCGCGGGGTTCGCGCGCGCCGCCGTCGACGTCATGTACGGGCCCCCGCCGCAGGCGGCGCCGACCGCGCAGGGGTGACCCCGGCCGGGCGGCACGACGGCCGCGCGGTGCGCCGCCCGGACGACACGACGAGTTCACCGGCGGGTGCCACCATGGGCACATGACCGACGCCCCCGCGATCGACCCGGAGCTCGCCGCGAGCATCGCCGAGCACGTCGACACCGAGGACACCGAGGCCCTCCCCGAGACCGGGCCGCTCCCCGACGACCGCTTCCTCGACCGCGAGCTGTCGTGGCTCGCGTTCAACCAGCGGGTCCTGGAGCTCGCGGAGGACCCGGACCTGCCGCTGCTGGAGCGCGTGCGGTTCCTCGCGATCTTCGCGTCCAACCTGGACGAGTTCTTCATGGTGCGCGTCGCCGGCCTCAAGCGCCGCATCGCGACCGGCATCGCCGTGACGGCCGCGTCGGGCCTGTCGCCGCGGCAGGTGCTCGAGGCGATCAGCGAGCGCGCGCACGAGCTCATGGCGCGGCACGCGGCCGTGTTCCAGGAGCACGTGCAGCCGGCGCTCGCGGCCGAGGGCGTCACGATCGTGCGGTGGGACGACCTCGGCGAGGCCGAGCAGGACCGGCTGCACAAGTTCTTCCGCCGCCAGATCTTCCCGGTGCTGACGCCGCTGGCCGTCGACCCGGCGCACCCGTTCCCGTACATCTCGGGGCTGTCGCTCAACCTGGCCGTGAGCGTCGTCAACCCGACGAGCGGCAAGGAGCACTTCGCGCGCGTGAAGGTGCCGCCGCTGCTCCCCCGGTACATCGCCGTCGACGCGTCCGGTCGCCCGAGCGCGCCGGACCACGCGGGCGCGGAGAGCGGCCCGATGTCGTTCGTGCCGGTCGAGGACGTCATCGCGCAGCACCTCGACATGCTGTTCCCCGGCATGGAGGTGCGGGAGTTCCACACGTTCCGCATCACGCGCAACGAGGACGTGGAGGTCGAGGAGGACGACGCCGAGAACCTCCTCAAGGCGATGGAGAAGGAGCTGCTGCGCCGGCGGTTCGGCCCGCCCGTGCGCCTCGAGGTCGCCGAGGGCATCAGCAACCGGGTCCGCAAGTTCCTCGTGCGCGAGCTCGGCATGTCCGACGACGACGTGTACGAGCTGCCCGCGCCGCTGGACCACACCGGCCTCAACCTCATCGCCGACCTGGACCGTCCGGAGCTCCAGTTCCCGCGCTTCGTGCCGGCGACGCACCGGCACCTGGCCGAGGTGGAGTCCGCGAGCGCGACGGACGTGTTCGCGGCGATCCGCGCGCGCGACATCCTGCTGCACCACCCGTACGACTCGTTCTCGACGTCGGTGCAGACCTTCCTCGAGCAGGCGGCGGCGGACCCGCACGTGCTGGCGATCAAGCAGACGCTGTACCGCACGTCGGGCGACTCCCCGATCGTCGACGCCCTCATCGACGCCGCGCAGGCCGGCAAGCAGGTGCTGGCGCTGGTGGAGATCAAGGCGCGGTTCGACGAGCAGAACAACATCTCCTGGGCGCGCAAGCTCGAGCAGGCCGGCGTGCACGTCGTCTACGGGATCGTCGGCCTGAAGACGCACTGCAAGCTGTCGCTCGTGGTGCGCCAGGAGGCGGACGGCCTGCGCCGCTACAGCCACGTCGGCACCGGCAACTACCACCCCAAGACGGCGCGCCTGTACACCGACCTCGGCCTGCTGACGGCGGACCCGGAGGTGGGGCAGGACCTCACGCGCCTGTTCAACCAGCTGTCCGGCTACGCGCCGAAGTCGCGGTTCCACCGCCTGCTCGTCGCGCCGCGCTCGGTGCGCACGGGGCTCGTCGCGCGGATCGAGCGCGAGGCGGAGGCGGCGCGCCGCGGCGACCCCGCGTGGATCAAGATCAAGGTCAACTCCATGGTCGACGAGGCCACGATCGACGCGCTGTACCGCGCGTCGCAGGCGGGCGTGCCGATCGACATCAACGTGCGCGGCATCTGCGCCATCCGGCCCGGCGTGCCCGGCCTGTCCGAGACGATCCGGGTGCGCTCGATCCTCGGGCGGTTCCTCGAGCACTCGCGCGTGTTCGCGTTCGCGCACGCGACGCCGGAGCCGGACGACGGGTTCGAGGGGCCCGAGGTCTTCATCGGGTCGGCCGACCTCATGCACCGCAACCTCGACCGCCGCGTCGAGGCGCTCGTGCGCGTGGCGGACCCCGCGCAGGTCGCCGAGCTCGTCGAGCTGCTCGACGAGTCGAACGACGAGCGGACCTCGTCGTGGCACCTCGGCGCGGACGGCGTCTGGGAGCGGCACCACCGCGGGCCCGACGGGCCCCTCGTCGACGTGCAGCAGGCCCTCGTCCAGCGGCAGAGGCGCCGTCCGGGCTCGTCGCGGTGAGCGCAGGCACCGGGCCGGCGGTGCAGGCCGCCGGCGCCCTCGTGTGGCGCGTGCGCGCGAGGCGGCTGCAGGTCGCCCTCGTGCACCGGCCGCGGTACCGCGACTGGTCGTGGCCGAAGGGCAAGCTCGACCCGGGCGAGTCCGCGCCGGCCGCGGCGGTGCGCGAGGTCGAGGAGGAGACCGGGCTGGCCGTCGTCCTGGGCGCGCCGCTGCCCGGGCTGGAGTACGAGCTGTCCGACGGCCGGCGCAAGGTCGTGCACTACTGGGCGGCGCAGGTCGCCGGCCGGGAGGACGGGGCGGCGCTCGGCGCGCGCCCGCACGTGGAGCCGGCGGGGGCGGACGAGATCGACCGGTGGGAGTGGTGCGACGTCGCCGCCGCCGCCCGGCGGCTGACCCGCAAGGCGGACCGCCGGCCGCTCGACGCGCTCGTCGAGGCGTACGCGAAGGACCGGCTGGACACGCGCGCGGTCGTCGTGGCGCGGCACGGCCAGGCCCGCAAGCGCGCCCAGTGGGACGGCACCGAGGCCGACCGGCCGCTCACGCCGCTCGGCGCCCGGCAGGCCGAGGCGATGGTGCCGGTGCTCGCGGCCTTCGGGGTGGCGCGCGTCGTGACGAGCGGCTGGGAGCGGTGCGCCGCGACGGTGGCACCGTTCGCGCGGGCCGCGGGCGTGTCCCCCGAGGTGGCGCACGAGCTCACCGAGGCGCGGCACGATGAGTCGCCCGCGCGCGTCGCGGCGCTGGTCGACGGGTGCCTCGACGCGCGCGTCGACACCGTGCTGTGCACGCACCGGCCCGTCCTGCCGACGGTGCTGGACGTGCTGGCGACGCACGCGCGCCGCCCGGCGGCGAACCGGCTGCCCGCCGAGAACCCCTACCTGCAGCCCGGCGAGGTGCTCGTGGCGCACGCGGCGGTGACGCGGCGCGGGACGCGCGTCGTCGCGGTGGAGACGCACCGCTCGACCGTCGAGGACTGACCCCGCTCCCCCGGCCGGCGGCGCCGGCGGTGCGCCGGCCGACGGAGCGGCGGGGGTCAGCCGCGGGCGCCGGCCCGCCGGCGGCGCGCGAGCAGGACGCCCGCCGCACCGGCGACCAGGAGACCCGCGGCCACGGCCACCAGCGGTCCGGCCGTCGCGCCCGTGGCGCTCAGGCGGTCGGCCGCCGGGCGCGCACC
>NZ_JBFTEP010000127.1:0-10336 GCF_047229365.1 Cellulomonas pasadenensis
GGCCGGGACGCCGCGCCGCCGCGGCCCGAGCCGCCGGCGCGCGCTCGCGCTGCTGGTCGCGTCGGGGCTCGCGCTCGTGGGCGTCGTCACCCTCGGCGTCGTCTACGCGGGGATCGGCGTGCGGACGCTGCGCGCGTCGGTCACGGCCGACGAGCCGTGCCTCGTCGCGTACGACCAGGACGTCGCCGGGGCGCGCGTGCGCTACACCGTGCTGCCGGCGGAGGGCGTCTGCACGTGGGACGTCGACGGCCGCAGCACGGACGTCGTGGTCGCGTCGGCGCCCACGCCGCTCGTCGCGGGGGCCTGGGTGCTCGCCGTGGGCGGGGTGGCGGGCGTCGGCGTCGTCCTCGTCCCGCGTCCCGTCCGCGCTCGCCCGAACGGATGACGGCCCCCGGCGGCGTGGGCGCGCCGCCGCAGGTCACCGCCGTGCCGGCGCGATCCTCGCGGTGGGCGGACCGCCGGCGCGCGGCGGCGAGCAGGTAGGCTTCCGCGTCGGTCCGGCCGGACGCACGTCCTCGGCGGCCGGCGGGCACGAGGTCGGTCGATCCCTGGGGGAGCCAGCTGTGGCACGTCGTGTGGCGGGGACCCCTCCGGTGCTGCCCGGCTACACCTACGTGCGCCCGCTCGGCGTCGGCGGCTTCGCCGACGTCTTCTGCTACGAGCAGGACATGCCGCGCCGCGTCGTCGCCGTGAAGGTGCTCGCCGAGGGCCTGCACGACCCCCTCGCGCAGCGCGCGTTCGAGGCCGAGGCCGACGTGCTGGCGCGCCTGAGCGTCCACCCCGCCGTCGTCACCGTGCACCAGGCGAGCGTGTCCGCCGACGGCCGGCCGTACATCGTCATGGAGTACTGCCTCGACACCTACGGCGCGCGCGCCCGCCGCGGGCCGCTGCCCGTGCCGGAGGTGCTCGACGTCGGCGTGCGGCTCGCGTCCGCGCTCGAGACCGCGCACCGCTCGGGCGTCCTGCACCGCGACATCAAGCCGTCGAACGTGCTGCGTACGTCGCTCGGCACGCCCGCGCTCGCGGACTTCGGCATCGCCGCCGCCGTCTCGGGGTCGACCGGCGTGCCCGCGATCGCGATGTCCGTGCCCTGGAGCGCGCCCGAGGTGCTCGAGGAGCGGGTGGCCGGCTCCGTCGCCGCCGAGGTGTGGAGCCTCGGCGCGACGCTGTGGACGCTGCTGACCGGGCGCGCGCCCTTCGAGGTGGGGGAGCGGGCGCGCGACGGCCGCGAGGAGATGGCCGGCCGCATCGTCCGCGCGAAGCTGCGCCCGCTGGGCCGCGCGGACGTGCCCGAGCGCGTCGAGCAGATCCTCGCCCGCGCGATGTCCAAGGACCCGGCGCACCGGCACCCGTCGATGCTCGCCCTGGCGGAGGAGCTGCGCTGGGCGCAGTACGACCTCGGCCAGCCGCCGACCGCGCTCGAGGTGCCGTCGGCCGAGTGGGCCGCCGGCGCGAGCCCCGTCGAGGTCGAGGACCGCGGCGCGCGCGGTCCCGTCGTCTCGCGCGTGCGGGCGCAGAGCCGGGCCGAGGCGCGGGCGCAGCGCGCGTCCGCCGAGGCGGCGGTCGACCGCGACGGGCTCGTCGTGCACGGGCCCGCGCGCCGCGCGGCCTGGCAGGCGGGCGTCGTCGGCGCCGTCGTCGGGGCCGCGGCCGTCGCCGTCGTCGTCGTCCTGCTGGCCCTCACCGGGGTGCTCGGGTGAACCGTCCCGTCGCCGCACCGGCCGCGCCCGCCCCCGGTGCCCGCCGCCTGCCCGCGCGCCTGCGGGCCGTGGCCGTGGTCGCCGCCGCCGCGGTCGGCGTCACGGGCGCCGTGCTCGCGCAGGGGTACGACGCCCAGCGCACGCCGCCCGTCGAGACGGCGGTGTGGGTGACGCGCGACGCCGGCCAGTACGCCCGCTTCGACACCGAGCTCGGCGAGATCGACACCGTGCGGTCCGTGGACGACCCGACCACCGTGCTGCAGCACGGTGCGCGCGCCGCCGTCGTCGCGCAGGGCATGCAGCAGCTGTGGACCGTCGACCCCGCCGTGCCCGCCGACCTGCGGCAGGACGGCGCCGACGGCGAGGGCGGCGGCGAGGCGCTCGCGACGCCGGGCGGCACGCAGCAGGTCGCCGCGTCCGGCGGGTGGGTCGTCTTCCTCGACGACACCGGCACGGCCTCGGTCCGGCGCCTCGACGCCGAGCCGACGACGCCCGCGACGCCCCTCGACCCCGAGGGTGTGCAGGCCGCGTCCGCGACGCCCGAGGCGGAGGACGACGAGCCCGAGGAGCCGTGGGCGGCGGACGCCGCGACCGTGGACGACCGGGGGCGCGTCGCGCTCTACGGCGCGTCCGACCGGACGCTGCGCGTGCTCGACGCGGCCACCGGCGAGCTGCTCGAGGGGCCCGTGGACGTCGTCGACGGCCCCGACGAGGTCGTCGACGTGCGCCTGACGCTGGTCGGCGGTGCGTGGGTGGTGCTCGACGCGTCCGACGGCCGGCTGTGGACCGGCGCGCGCGACGAGCCGGTCACGACCGGCGCCGGCGCGGGCGCCGTCGTGCAGGAGCCGACCGGCACGGGCACGTCGGTGCTCGTCGCGGACCGCGAGGGGCTCGTCGAGGTGCCGCTGCGCGAGGGGGAGCCGCGCCGCACGCAGGAGGCCGACGGCACGCCCGCGGCACCCGTGCGCCTGGCCGACGGCACGCGCGTCGCCGCGTGGCTGACCGGCACCGCCGGCACGCTGTGGACGTCCGGCGCCGACCCCGTGGCGCTCGAGGTCGACGCGGAGGCGCTCGAGGCGCTGCCCGACCTGCACCCGGTGGTCCGCTCGAACGGCGGCCGCGCGGTGCTCGAGGAGACCGGCTCCGGCGCGCTGTGGACCGTGCCCGACGGCCGCGCCGTGCCCCTCTCGCAGTGGACCGCCACGCAGGAGGACGACCGCACGACCGGCACGGCCGCCGTCGAGGAGGTCACGCAGCAGATGCCGCCGGTGGCCGCGCCCGACACGTTCGGCGTCCGGCCCGGCGCCGACGTCCGCCTGCCGGTCCTGCTCAACGACCACGACCCGAACACCGGCGACGTCCTCACGGTCGACGCCGAGTCCCTGAGCCCGACGTCCGACCCCGCGTTCGCGTCGCTGCGCCTGGCGCACGACGACCAGGTCGTCGTCGCGTCCGTCGCCGCGCTCGAGGGGTCGGCGACCTTCACGTACGCCGTCACGGACGGCACCGACCGGTCCGAGCCCGTCACCGTGACGCTCACCGTGGTGCCGGACGACGCGCAGAGCCCGCCCGCCTGGTGCGACGTCGAGGGCTGCACCCAGACGTGGCCGACCGTCGTGCTCGCGCCCGGCGGCACCGCGCGCGTCGGGGTGCTGGACGCGTGGGTCGACCCCGAGGGCGACCCGTTCGTGCTGCAGTCGGTCGAGGTGGGCGACCCGACGGCGCCCCTGCAGGTCGCCGCCGGCCCCGACGGGTCGCTCACGGTCCGGCACACCGACGCGAACGCGCCCGCGACGTCGACCGCCCTGACCGTCGTCGTCGCGGACGCCCGCGGCGGCACCACCGAGCGCACGATGGACGTCGCGGTCCAGTCCGCGCCGGACCTCGCGGTCGACGGGACCGTCCTCGTCGTGAGCGAGGGCCGCACCAAGACGATCGACCTCGCGCCGCAGGTCACCGCCGGCTCGGGCCGCTACCGGCTGCGCGACGTCGTGCCGGTCGGCGTGGACGGCGGGGCGGGGATCACGGTCGCCGCTACGGGCGCCGGCATGCGCGTGCAGGTCACCGCGAACACCGCGGGCGAGCACCCGGTGACGTTCACCGTGCACGACGACGTCACCGGCGTGGAGCGGGCCGCGCTGCTGCGCGTGCGCGTGCCCGCCGACGACCGCGCCGTCGTGCTGCCGCCGACCACGGCGTACGTGTGGGCGCACGAGGACACGACGGTCGACGTCGTCTCGGCCGTGCAGGGCGCCGCCCGGCACGTGCTCATGGTGTCGTTCGCGACGTCCGACTCGCCGGGGCTCGGCGTCGACGTCATCGACGCGACCGCGCTGCGCCTGCGCGCGACCAGCGCCGACGCGGCCCCCGGGCTGCTCGGCACCGTCACCGTCACGGTGACCGACGGCGCCGACGTGCGGACGCAGGGGCGCGTGTCGGTGTTCCTCGTCGGGGCGGTCACCGGGCAGGGCGTCGTCGCGCAGCCGGACGTCGCGACCGTGCGCGCCGGCGGCACCGTCGACATCCCCGTGACCGACAACGACGTCGCGCCGATGGGCGGACGCACCACGCTGCTGCCGGAGCTGGTCACCTCGGGCACGCCCGGGGAGCTCGCGTTCGTGTCGGGCGGCACGGTGCGGTACGTCGCGCCCGAGGCGCCCGGCACCTACACGGTCGGCTACGACGTCGCGTGGAGCCAGGACACGTCCCGCACGTCGTCCGCGGCGGTCACCGTCACGGTCGTCGACGCCACCGCCAACCGCCCGCCCGTCGCGCCCGTGCTCGAGGGGCGCGTGACCGCCGGCGGGACCGTGCGCATCCCGTTCGACGCCGCGGGCACCGACCCGGACGGCGACGCGGTCACGCTCGTCGGCGTCGGGCGGCCCGAGCCCGGCCAGGGCGCGGCGACGGTCGAGGAGACCGGCGACGGCCTGCGCTTCGTCGCGCCGCCGACGCTCAGCCCGGGGCAGCAGGTGACGTTCACCTACGTGCTGCGCGACAGCCGCGGGGCGTCGTCCACGGGCACCGTCCGCGTCGGCGTCCTGCCGGCCGGCGCGCGCAGCGGGGCCCCCATCGCGTACGTCGACTACGTCCGCGTCACCGCGGGCCAGCCGGAGCCCGTCACGCTCGAGCCGCTCGCGAACGACCGTGACCCCGACGGCGGCCGGCTGACGCTGACGGCCCTGCGGTCGGACGCGCTGCCGGGCACGCCCGAGGCGGGGCGGCTCGACGCGCTCGTCGACGAGCGCGAGACGTCCCTCGAGGACGGCGTCGTGGTGCTGCGCGCGGGCGACGTGCTCGGCGTGCACGCGTACGTCTACACGGTCACCGCGGCGGACGGCGTGAGCACCGCCGAGGGTCTCGTCGTGGTCGAGGTCGTCGCCGACGCGACGGGTGAGCAGCCGCTCGTCGCCGACACCGTCGTGACGCTGCGCGACCGCGACCAGCTCGGGGCGGCCGGCGTCGACGTCGTCGAGGGCAAGGTGCGGTGGGCCAACGGGCGCCCCGGCGACCTCGCGCTCTCGGTGTGGGGCGACGCCGCGTCGACGTGGACGGTCGACGGGACGCGCATCCGCGGGCCGCTGCCGCGCGGCGGCGCGGTGGTGCCGTTCGTGCTCGAGGGCACCGACGCGCGGGGTGCCGAGGTGCGGGCCTACGGGCTGCTGCGCGTCCCGGCGTTCGACGACATGCGGCTGGCCACGTCCGACGGCCTGGAGCCGCTCGCGGTGGACGAGGACGCCACCGCGGAGACGCGCCTGTCGTCCGTGGTCGACGCGGGCCCGGGCGACCGGCTCGAGGTGCGCACGGACGCCACGCCGGTCGTGCAGCGCGCGGCCGCGCGCTGCACGGTGACGGCCGACGGGACGCTGCGGTACGCCGCCGGCGCCGGTGCGCCGTGGCAGGACACGTGCACGGTCGGCGTGCGGGTCGTCGGGCAGGAGACGTGGACCGACGTGCTCGTGCCCGTGGAGATCCGGCCGGCGGCGCCGCAGGCGGTGCTGGCCCCGGTCAGCCGCACCGTGGCGCCGGGCGCCACCGAGACGATCGACCTCGGCACCATGCTGTCGTGGGAGGGCGGGCGCGTCGGCGACGAGGCGTCCATCGTGTTCGCGACGAGCCTGTCGGGCGCCGCGGGCAGCATCGAGGCGAGCCAGGACGGCCGCAGCCTCGCGGTGACCGCCCGCGCCGGGGCCGTGCCGGGCACGCGCGCGACCGTGACGGTCCGCGTCGCCCAGTACGGCGGCCTGCAGTCGACGGTCGACCTGCTGGTCGGCGCCGCGCCCACCGACGCGCCGCGCGGCGCGACCATCGCGGCCACCTGCAACGTCGCCGACGGCAACGGGTGCAGCATCCCGGTCGTCGGGGTCGCGGGGGAGTACGACCCGTTCGCGGGACGCCCCGGGTCCGGGCTCGAGCTCGCGCAGGTCGGCGCCGGCGGCACCGTCGCGTGCGCGGTCGCGACCGTCAGCGCGGGCGACCGCGGCACCGTCCGGGTCTCGTGGCCCGCGGGCAGCCGCCCCGCCGGCGGCACGTGCACCGTGCCGTTCACGGTCCGCGACGCCCAGGGCCGCCTCGGCCCGGGCCGCGTCGACCTCGACGTCCTCGGCTACCCGGCGCAGCCCGGCTCGCTGACGCTGTCCTCGTACACCGCGTCGTCCGTCGTCCTCGACCTGCAGCTCGGCGAGGCGGGCCGCGCGCACCCCGCCGTCAGCGGCGTGACCGTCTACCAGGACGGCGCCGCCGTGGGCGCGTCGTGCTCGGCCGCGGGCGCGAGCACGTACCGCTGCAGCGTCGGCGGGCTGCGCAACGGCGAGCCGCACACCTACACCGCGCGCGTGCGCAACGCCGTCGGCGAGTCGCCCGACAGCACGCCCGTGCAGGGCTGGGCGTACGCGTCGCCGGCCGTGGGGGGCGTGCGGGCCGAGACGGTGTACGACAGGGCCCGTACGACGACGTCGACCGGCGTGGCGCGCGTGACGATCGCTGCCGCCGACGATGCGCGTGCTTTCCGCGTCACGGGTGTCGAGGGGGAAGTCGCGCGGCGTGGCAACGAGACCACGGTGGAGGTGGTCTTGCCGGTCGGAGCGCAGACGATCACGGTGACGCCGCTCAGCCGGTTCGCACCGCCAAGCGGGGGCACCGACGCGTCCGGCAACCCCTCGCAGACGTCGGTCACGGTCGCCGGCGCGCCGATCGTCGCGGGCGGGTCGGCTCGTGCCGCTGACGAGGCGGTCATCGTCGAAGGTGCCTCGGTCGACGCCAACGGCAGCTCACTGCCGACCTCACTTGTCTACGGGGCCACGCCCGTCGGTAGCGGGCAACCACGGTGCGAGATGAACGGCGGCCGTGCTCAACTGGGCGGGGTCGAGCGGGTGAGTGATTCGCCGACCATCTCGTCGCTGGAAAACGACGCTGACTACAACGTGCTCGTGTGTGGATCGAATGGATTCGGCGCGGCCCTCGTGGACCTCGGACGAGTCGTCGTGTGGAGCGGTTTCGAGCCACCGCGCGTCGAAGGCTGGGGCGACCCTGGCTGGGCCGTGGAGCGCGGCCTCCGCGATCTCGGGGGCGGCCTCATCGGCTGGACGCAGTACCGGGGACCGCAGATCCAGGCCACGGAGCGGCGTGCGCAGGTGCAGGTTCGCGTCAACGGCGGACCATGGTCGAGCTCGTTCGAACTACCGCGCAACGTGCCGAATCCTTCGGTCGAGGCCCGTCAGTGCAGCACACGGTTTCCAGATCACTGCTCGGACGTGATCACCGTCCCGCGTGGTGCCGATTCGAACGCGCCGGGCATCTTCACTGTGCAGTTCCCTGTGGGTGCGTGCGTCGCCGAACCGTCTGAGCGCGATGTCGCAATGCCCGATTGGGTTCGCGAAGGTGCACAGATTTCCGTGGCCCAGGAGGAGCGCCGGGACAGGATCGTCACGACGTGGTCGCTGACATGGACGGGCGCCTTCGACGGACTGCAGGACGTCGCCCTCGACAACGCTGAGGCCCGCTGCCCGCTACCCGCCCCGACTGAGCCCACCCCCACTGACCCCGCCCCGCCGGCGCCCTGAGCGCGCCATCACACGAGAGCTGGACGCCCCCCGATGCCCCTGACGCCCGAGCAGACGACCTGGTTCGCCAGCTCCTTCCGCGCGCTGGTCGACAACGTCGAGCACGCCGTCCTCGGCAAGCGCCACGTGGTCGAGCTGGTGCTCGCCACCGCCGTCGCCGGCGGCCACGTGCTGCTCGAGGACTTCCCCGGCACCGGCAAGACCGCCCTGGCCCGCGCCGTCTCGCAGACGGTGCGCGGCACGTCGACGCGCATCCAGTTCACGCCCGACCTGCTGCCCGGCGACGTCACGGGCATCACCGTGTTCGACCAGAAGGCCGGCGAGTTCGAGTTCCACGCCGGCCCGGTGTTCGCGAACGTCGTCCTCGCCGACGAGATCAACCGCGCGAGCCCCAAGACGCAGGCCGCGCTGCTCGAGGTCATGGAGGAGGGCAACGTCACGGTCGACGGCGTGACGCGGTCCGTCGGCCGCCCGTTCCTCGTGCTGGCCACCCAGAACCCGGTGGAGTCGGCCGGCACGTACCGCCTGCCCGAGGCGCAGCTCGACCGGTTCATGATCAAGACGTCGCTCGGCTACCCGGACGACGCGTCGACCATGCGCATCCTGCAGGGGTCGGCGCACCCGCGCCCCGACGTGCAGGGCATCGCCGACGCCGCGACCCTCGTGCAGATGGGCGAGCTCGCCGGCCAGGTCTACGTCAACCCGATCGTGCACGACTACGTGCTGCGCCTCGTCAACGCGACCCGGCACGCCGCCGAGGTCCGCCTCGGCGTCAGCGTCCGCGGCGCGATCGCGCTGTCGCGCATGACGGTCGCGTGGGCCGCCGCGCAGGGCCGCGACTTCGTCACGCCCGACGACGTGCGCACGCTGGCGGAGCCGGTGCTCGCGCACCGCCTCATGCTCGAGCCGGAGGCCGAGTTCGACGGTGTGACGGCCAGCGCCGTCATGGGCCAGATCCTGCTCGACGTCCCGGCGCCGGCGGAGAACGGCGCGGCCTGACGTGGCACGGCAGGACGACGCCCGCGAGCGGCGCACGCTCGAGAGCACCGGCACCTGGGCCGCGACCCGCACGCGCGGGGTGACGATCACCCGCGTCGTCGAGACTCGGCGCGGGCCCTGGGCGACGGCGTGGTTCGTCCTGCGGCGGGCCACGGACCGCCTGCGCCGCGCGGTCGCGCGCGCGTGGGGCGCGGTCACGCGCACGCTGACGCCCGCCGGCTGGACCGTGCTCGGCGCGGTGCTCGTCGGCGCGGTGCTCGGGCCCCTCGTGGGGTGGAGCGCCGGGTGGGTGCTCGCCGTCGCGGGCGCCGTCCTGCTCGTCCTGTCCGCGCCGTTCCTGCTCGGCGGGCACGACTACGACGTCGACCTGGTGCTCGACAAGGACCGCGCGGTCGCGGGGCGCGAGGTGACGGGCTCGGTCCGCCTGGTCAACACCGGCCGTCGTCCCGCGCTGCCGGTGCTCGTCGACGTGCCGGTCGGCGAGGGCCTCGTCGAGGTGCAAGTGCCGCTGCTCGGCCCGGGACGCGCCCACGACGAGCCGCTGCACGTCGCCGCGCACCGCCGGGGCGTCATCGACGTCGGCCCGCTCACGCTGACCCGCTCCGACCCCGTGGGCCTGCTGCGCCGCGAGCTGCGCTGGCCCGTCACGCGCACCATCCACGTGCACCCCGTCACCACGGTCGTCCCGTCGACCAGCGCGGGGGTCGTCCGCGACCTCGAGGGCATGCCGTCGGCGAAGATCGTCGCGTCCGACCTGGCGTTCCACGCCATCCGCGAGTACCAGCCCGGCGACTCCCGGCGGAACGTGCACTGGAAGTCCACCGCGAAGGTGGGCCGGCTCATGGTGCGCGAGTTCGAGGAGACGCGACGCTCGCGCCTCGCGCTGCTGCTCGGCCTGGCCGCCGACGACTTCGCCGACGAGGAGGAGCTCGAGCTCGCCGTCAGCGTCTTCGCGTCGCTCGGGGTGCAGGCGCTGCGCGACGGGCAGGACGCGTACGTCGCGACGAGCGAGGAGGCCCCGCGCGTGACGCGCGGCGCGGTGGTGTCGCTGCGCACGCTGCCGACCGCGACGCCGCGCGCGCTGCTCGACGCGACGTGCACGCTGGCGGCGGGGGAGCGCGCGACGCCGCTCGAGGACGTCGCGTCCCTCGCGGCCGGCACGTGCCCGGAGATGTCCGTCGCGTTCCTCGTGGTCGGCTCGGTGCCCGGTGCGGACCGGCTGCGCGCCGCCGCGCACGCGCTGCCCGCCGGCACGACCGTCATCGCGCTGCGCTGCGAGCGCGACGCCGACCCGTCCGCCCGCACGCTGCGCGAGGTGACGGTCGTGACGATCGGCGCGCTCGGCGACCTCGGGCCGCTGATCCACCGGACGGCCGCCGCATGAGCGCGCTCCTCGACGCCCCTGTCGCCGAGCGCGCGGCCCGGCCTGCGCCGCCGGCCGCCCGCCGGCCCGCGCGCTCGCGCCGGTCGTGGTGGGCGTGGCCCGCGCCGGCGCGGGCCGCCAGGTCGTCCTTGCCGAGCACCGCGATGCGCTCCGACAGGTCGGACTCGGTGACGCGGCGGACGGTGTCGCGC
>NZ_JBFTEP010000128.1:0-10080 GCF_047229365.1 Cellulomonas pasadenensis
GCGCCGACCCGTGCGCGGTCGCCGCCGAGGCGGCCCGGCGCAACGGCGGCGTGCTCGTGCGGTGCGTGCGCGCGCCCGACGGCTCGGTCACGGTGCGCGTCCGCGTCGACGCGGTCGTGGGCGGCGCCACGGACGACGCCCGGGCGGGGCCGCTCGCCGCCCGACGGGCGGAGGGCCGACGACGGACACCGTCCGTGCGTGACCGCCGTACCGGACCAGGGCCCACCGGCGCCCGAGGACGCGAGCGCGCGGGCCGTCGACGTCAGGACGGCCGTCCGCCGTCAGCCCTCCGTCAGCCGTCCGCCGTCGGCCGGTCGCCCGCCGTCCGCCGTCCGTCCGCCGTCGGCCGGTCGCCAGCCGTCCGCCGGCCGTCAGCCGTCCGCCGGCTGCGGCGCGTGCCCGAGGACCGTGGTGAGCAGGCGCACCGCCCCCGCCTTGTCGAGCGGCTCGTTGCCGTTGCCGCACTTCGGCGACTGCACGCACGCCGGGCAGCCGGTGCCGCACGGGCACGCCGCGACGGCGTCGCGCGTGGCCCGCAACCAGGTCGCGCCGAGCTCGAAGCCACGCTCGGCGAAACCGGCGCCGCCGGGGTGCCCGTCGTGCACGAACACCGTCGCGACGCCCGTGTCGGCGTGCACGACGGTCGACAGGCCGCCGAGGTCCCAGCGGTCGCACGTGGCGAGCAGGGGGAGGAGGCCGATCGAGGCGTGCTCCGCCGCGTGCAGCGCGCCCGGCGCGACCTCGAGGGTGACGCCCGCCTCCGCCAGCACCTCCGGCGGCGCCGTCCACCACACCGCGGCCGTGCGCAGCGTGCGGGGTGGCAGGTCGAGCTCGTGGGACGACAGGACCTGGAGGTCGGGCAGCCGCTTGCGCTGGTAGCCGAGCACCTGCGTGGTCACGTCGACCTGGCCGAACGACCACGTGACGGGGCCCCACGCGATCTCCCGCTGGACCTCCACGATCTCCGTCGAGCTCACCCAGCGCGCCCACGTGCCGAAGTCGACGTCCCGCCGCGTCGCCAGCGCGACGCCGTCCTCGAGGTGCAGCTCGTCGACGACGAACGTCGCGCCGAGGTGCACGTACACGGCCCCGGGATGGACGGTGGCGTCCGCGGACGCGGCGTCGACCGTGCCGAGCAGGCGCCCGGTCGCGGTCTCGACGACCCGCACCGGCTGCCCGCCGGCACCGCGCAGGTCCGTCATGCGGCTCGCCGGCTCCGCGTGCGTCCAGTACCAGCCGGACGGCCGACGACGCAGGATGCCGCGCTCGGTGAGCTCGGCGAGGAGCTCGGCGGCGCGCGGGCCGAAGAGGTCGAGCTCGTCGGCCCGCAGGGGCTGCTCGGCGGCGGCCGCGCACAGGTGCGGCGCCAGCACGTACGGGTTCTGCGGGTCGAACACCGTCGCCTCGACGGGGGCGTCCAGCGCCGCCTCGGGGTGGTGCACGAGGAACGTGTCGAGCGGGTCCTCGCGCGCCACCAGGACGACGAGCCCGTCCGCCCCGGCGCGCCCGGCACGGCCCGCCTGCTGCCACAGGGACACGCGCGTCCCCGGCCAGCCGGCGATGAGCACCGCGTCGAGGCCCGAGATGTCGACGCCCAGCTCGAGCGCGTTCGTCGTCGCCAGCGCCCGCAGGTGGCCCGACCGGATCGCCTGCTCGAGCGCACGGCGCTCCTCCGGCAGGTACCCGCCGCGGTACGACGACACGAGCGACGGCAGCGTGGCGTCGACCTCGGCGAGGTGCGCCCGCGTCGTCGTCGCGACCGACTCCGCCCCGCGGCGCGAGCGCGTGAACGCGAGGGTGCGCGCGCCGGCGGTCACGAGGTCCGCCAGCAGCTCCGCCACCTCGGCCGTCGCGGTCCGGCGCGGACGGTCCTGCGGCACCGCGACGAGCTGCTCGCCCGTGCCGAGCGGACCCGTGCCCTCACCGGGGCCCGGCGCCGGGGTGGCGCCGTCGACGTCGGGGCCGGGCTCGGGCGGGCCGGGCACACCCCCGGGCTCGGGGACGGGAGGGTCCGTCGTGGGGTCCGGGGCGGGGACCGTCAGCACGGTGGCCCACGGGTCGTCGGCCGGCAGCAGGGACGCCCACGGGCCGTCGGACCCGGGCAGCTCCGGCGGCTGCCACAGCACCACGGTCTTGCGGCCCGCCGGCGAGGCGTCGGCCGTGACGGCGTGTACCTCGGACGGGTCGACGCCCAGCAGGCGGCCGGCGCTCGCGGCCGGGTCGGCGGTCGTCGCCGACGCCATGACGACCGTCGGGGACGCCCCGTACGCGGCCGCGAGCCGGCGCAGGCGGCGCAGCACGAGGCCCACGTGCGCGCCGAACACGCCGCGGAACGCGTGGCACTCGTCGACCACGACGTAGGCGAGCGAGGACAGGACGCGCGCCCACGTCCGGTGCTGCGGCAGCAGCGCGAAGTGCAGGAAGTCCGGGTTGGTCAGCACGACGTCGGCGTGCTCGCGCACCCAGCGGCGCTCGTCCCGGCCGGTGTCGCCGTCGCACGTCGCCACGCGGACGTCCGTCGTGCCGGCGGCCTGCAGCAGGCGGTGCAGGCCGGCGAGCTGGTCGGCGGCGAGCGCCTTCGTCGGGCTCAGGTACAGGACGGTGGGCCGGCGGCGCGCGGACTCGATGCGCCCGGGGTCGAGCACGGTGCCCGCCGCGCCGGCGCGCACCGCGGAGAGCGCGGGCAGCCAGAACGCGAGCGACTTCCCGGAGCCCGTGGACGTCGCGAGCACGGTGTGCCGGCCGGAGCGGACGGACTCCGCCGCCTCGACCTGGTGCGCCCACGGGCGCTCGACGCCGAGCGACCGGTACCCGCGGACGAGGTCGGCGTCCGCCCACGCGGGCCAGTCGGCCCGGACACCCTCGCGGGCGGGCAGGTGGCGCACGTGCGTCGCCCGCTCGGCGCGGCGACCGCCGGCGAGCAGCACGTCGAGCAGCTCGCCGGGACCCACCGCACCATCCTCCCACCGGTGGCGGGCGCACCCGGGGGCCGCGCTCGCCCGGCCGGGCCGCCGCCGGGCAGGATCGGCACGTGACCGTCATCGACCTCAACGCGGACCTCGGCGAGGGCGACGGCCCCTGGCGGCTCGAGCCCCCGGCGGACGACGCGCTGCTCGACCTGGTGTCGAGCGCCAACGTCGCCACCGGATACCACGGGGGCGACGCCGTCACGATGGCCGCGACGTGCGCCGCCGCCGTCGTCCGTGGCGTCGCGGTGGGTGCGCACCCGTCCTACGACGACCGCGAGGGCTTCGGACGGCGACGCCTCGACGTGCCGGCCGACGTGCTGCGCACCCAGGTGGTCCACCAGGTCGGCGGGCTCGTGGCGGTCGCCCGCGCGGTCGGGGCACGCGTCACGCACGTGAAGCCGCACGGCGCGCTGTACAACGCCGTGGTGCACGACGAGGCGCAGGCGGGCGCCGTCGTGGACGCGGTCCTCGCCGTCGACCCGGCCCTCGCCGTCCTGGGCCTGCCCGGCTCCCGCGTCCTGGAGCTCGCGGCGCGCGCCGGCCTGCTGACCGTCGTCGAGGCGTTCGTCGACCGCGGGTACGCCCCCGACGGCACCCTCGTGCCCCGCGACCGTCCCGGTGCGCTCGTCACCGACCCCGCAGAGGCGGCCGAGCGCGCGGTGCGCATGGCCGTCGAGGGTGTCGTGACGGCCGTCGACGGCACGCCGGTCACCCTGCGGCCCGCCTCCTTGTGCGTGCACTCGGACACGCCGGGCGCGGTGACCCTCGCCCGCGCGGTGCGGTCCGCGCTCGCGGGCGTCGGCGTCGAGGTGCGTCCCTTCGTCGCCCCGGTCGTCGGCCCCGTCCCCAGCGCCGATGACCGCTGACCGCGACGCGCCCGCGGCCGACGCCCGGGTACGCGTCGTGCCCTACGGGGAGGACGGCGTCCTGCTCGAGCTCGCCGACCTGGCGGCCGTCCGGGTCGTCGACGCGGCGCTGCGCGCGACGCCGTCCGACGGCGTGGTGGACGTCGTCCCGGCCGCGCGCACGGTGCTCGTGCGCGGGCGCGCCCGCACGCGGGCGGACTGGTCGCGCACCGTGCGCGCCGTCGCCGTGGACGCGCTGGACCGCGGCCGGGCGGACGGCGGTCGGCCGGGACGCGTGGTCGACATCCCGGTCGTGCACGACGGCCCGGACCTCGACGAGGTCGCCGCGCTGACCGGACGCTCCGTGGCGGAGGTCGTCGCGCGGCACCTGGCCGGCGGGCCGGACGGGTACCGGGTCGCCTTCGGGGGCTTCATGCCGGGCTTCGCCTACGTGGTGGGGCTCGACCCCGCGCTGCACGTGCCGCGCCGCGACTCGCCGCGCACGCGCGTGCCCGCCGGGGCCGTCGCCGTCGCGGGCGAGTTCACGGCGGTCTACCCGGCGGCGACGCCGGGCGGCTGGCGGCTCATCGGCACGACGACGGCGCGCATGTTCGACGCCGACCGCGGGCGGTCCGGCGCGGCGCTGCTCGCCCCGGGCGACGCCGTGCGCTTCGTGCCGGCCGCCCCGCCCGGGGTGCGACGGGCCGCACCCGGCCGCGCCGACGCCACCCCGTCCGCCGACTCGGCCCCGCCTCCTGACTCGGCCCCGCCTCCCGACCCGGGACCGCCCCCCGACCCGGGACCGCCCCCCGACCCGGGACCGCCTCCGGACGACGTCCCGCCCGCCGACGACGGCCCGACGCGTGCGCTCACGGTCGTGGCGACGGGTCCGCTCGCACTCGTGCAGGACCTCGGCCGGCCGGGCCTCGCCGACGTGGGCGTGCCGCGCAGCGGTGCCGCGGACCCCGACGCGGCGCGCGCCGCGAACCGGCTCGTCGGCAACGCGGCGGACGCGGCGGTCCTCGAGGTCCTGCACGGCGGGCTCGTCGTCACGTTCGCGGCGACCACCGCCGTCGCGCTGTCGGGAGCGCCGGCGGCAGCGGCGCTCGATGGCCGGCCCGTGCCGCACGGCGCCCCCGTGCGCGCGCCGGCCGGGTCGACGCTCGCCCTCGCGGTGCCCGCCGCCGGCCTGCGGACGTGGGTCGCCGTGCGCGGCGGGATCGACGCCGTCGCCGTGCTCGGCTCGCGGGCGCACGACCAGCTTTCCGGGCTGGGCCCGGCGCCGCTGCAGCCCGGCGACGTGCTGCCGTACGGCACGGCGTTCGACGGGCTGCCCGTCCCGCCCGACCCGCTCACGGCCGTCGTCCCGGCTGCCGTCGTCCCCGTCGCTGACCTGGGCGCGGCCGCCCCGTGGTACGCGCCGGGCACGCCGGACGTGCCCGGCGGGCGGCGCGCCGTCGGCACGCCGCACCCCGCGGGCGCCCCGGACGCCGTCGTCGACCTCCCGGCGCACGACGGCCCCCGCCTCGACCGCCTCGCCGACACGGGCCGTGACGCGCTCTGGTCGACGGCCTGGACGGTCAGCCCGGCGAGCAACCGCGTCGCCGTCCGCCTCGACGGGCCGCCGCTGACGCTCGCGGGAACCGGCGAGCTGCCGTCCGAGGGGCTGGTCGCGGGCGCGGTGCAGGTGCCCCACGACGGCCGTCCCGTCATCTTCGGCCCCGACCACCCCGTCACCGGCGGCTACCCGGTGGTCGCGGTGCTGACCCGCGCGGGACGGGCCCGCGCCGCCCAGCTGCGTCCGGGCGACCGGGTGCGGCTCGTGCGCGTGCCGGGGGCCGGCTGAGCACGGCCGCCACGACCGGCGTCGCCTGCCCGCCCCCGTCCTACGCGGTGCCGCCCGGCGCCGCGTCGGTGCGCGCGGCCTCCGCGCCGGCCACGGGGACGACCCCCGCGGGGGCCGGCTGCAGCGCCCGGACGACGAACGCCCCCGCGACGAGACCGGCCCCGACGAGCTGCAGGACCGTCGGCAGCCGCAGGAGCGCCGCCGCCGCCGCCCACCGGAGGTAGTCGTCGAGCGGACCCCACAGCGACGCCGCGCGGGCGGTGACGAGGTCCAGGAGGAGGACGTCGAGCACTACCGCGACGACGAGCAGGGCGATCCCGCGGAGCAGGAGGCCGAGGGGCGAGAGGCGGAGCGGCACGTGGTCCCCCGGGGTCGGGCCGGCCTCGTGCCGGCGGTCCCCGGACGGTACCGACGCGGGCCGACGGGTCGGGGCGGACCGGCCGCCGGTCACCCGGATGCGCGCTCGGCCCGCGTCAGTTCCAGTCCCGTCCCGCGGGCTGGGCGGGACCCGTCGCGCGCGGGTCGTCGGCGGGCGACAGCGCACGCACGGCGAACGCGACGGCGACCAGCGCGGCGCCCACGAGCAGGGCGACCTGCTGCAGCCACGACGTCACCGAGAACGCGACGTGGCCGACCGGTGACCCGGGCAGCGCGGGCACCAGGAGCGTGGTGAGGACGCCGACGAGCAGCGCGGCGACGAGCAGGCCGACGCCCGCCAGGAGGAGCGAGCGCGAGGACAGGCGTGGCGGCACGGGGGACCTCCGGGCTGGGCCGGCGTCCTCGCCGGCGCTGCGGGCACGTGCCGTCACGGTAGCGGGCCCCGCCGCGAGGGGGGCAGCGCCCGTCCGGGCGGGGCGCGCCGGGACGAACGTCCCGGTCCCGAGCCGGGGACGACCCGTCCGAGCCACATCATGTGGGGCGCGCCGCTCGACTCGCGCCCACATGTAGTGGTCGTGCGCTGGACTGGTCGGACCCGACCGGATCCCGGCCGACCCCGACCGATCCCGACCGGTCCCGCCGACCCCCCAGGAGCACGCATGTCCCACCCGGCGCCCGTCCCCGTCGCGCACGCCCACCCCGTCGTCGAGGTCGGCTCGTCGATCGACGAGTACCTCGACCGCAGCGACTGGCGCGTCAACGCCAACGCCAACCAGGGCTACTCGCTGGGCGGGCTCATCCTCAACACGGCCGGCAAGGTGGTGGCCAACTACTGGCTCAGCCACGTGTACCCGCCGGAGGTCGGCCGGGCGCACCGCGAGGCCGACCTGCACGTCCACGACCTCGACATGCTGTCGGGCTACTGCGCCGGCTGGTCGCTGCGCACGCTGCTGCAGGAGGGGCTCAACGGCGTGCCCGGCAAGGTGGACGCCCGCCCGCCGCGGCACTTCAGCGCGGCCGTCGGCCAGGTCGTCAACTTCCTCGGCACGATGCAGAACGAGTGGGCGGGCGCGCAGGCGTTCAGCGGGTTCGACACCTACCTCGCGCCGTACGTGCGCCTCGACGGCCTGACGTACGACCAGGTGCGCCAGGGCGTGCAGGAGCTGGTCCACAACCTCAACGTGCCCTCGCGGTGGGGCACGCAGACGCCGTTCACGAACCTGACGTTCGACTGGGTGTGCCCGGACGACCTGCGCGACCAGGTCCCGGTCGTCGCGGACGAGCCGTGCGACTTCACGTACGGCGAACTGCAGCCGGAGATGGACCTCCTCAACCGCGCGTACATGGAGGTGATGACGGAGGGCGACGCGTCGGGTCGCGTCTTCACGTTCCCGATCCCGACGTACAACATCACCCCCGACTTCGACTGGGACTCCGAGAACGCGGAGCGCCTGTTCGCGATGACGGCGAAGTACGGCCTGCCGTACTTCCAGAACTTCCTCAACTCCGAGATGAAGCCCGGCGACGTCCGGTCGATGTGCTGCCGCCTCCAGCTCGACCTGCGGGAGCTGCTCAAGCGGGGCAACGGCCTGTTCGGGTCGGCGGAGCAGACCGGCTCGATCGGCGTCGTGACGGTCAACTGCGCGCGCCTGGGCTTCCTGCACGCCGGCGACGAGGACGCGCTGCTGGCGGACCTCGACCGGCTGCTCGAGCTGGCGCGCACGTCGCTCGAGCTCAAGCGCAGCACCGTCCAGCGCCTGGTCGACGAGGGCCTGTTCCCGTACACGCGCCGCTACCTCGGCAGCCTCGAGAGCCACTTCTCGACGATCGGCGTCAACGGCGTCAACGAGATGGTCCGCAACTTCGCGGGCGACGCCTACGACATCACCGACCCGCGCGGGCACGCGATGGCGCTGCGCCTGCTCGACCACGTGCGCGGCCGCATGGTCGAGTTCCAGGAGGAGACCGGCCACCTCTACAACCTCGAGGCGACGCCCGCCGAGGGCACCACGTACCGCTTCGCCAAGGAGGACCGCGCGCGCTTCCCCGGCATCCTCCAGGCGGGCACCGACGACCACCCGTACTACACCAACTCCTCGCAGCTGCCCGTGGGCTTCACGGACGACCCGTTCGAGGCGCTCGAGCGCCAGGACGAGCTGCAGACGCGGTACACCGGCGGCACCGTCCTGCACCTGTACATGCCGGAGCGGCTCTCCTCCGCGCAGGCGTGCAAGGAGCTGGTCCGGCGCGCGCTCGGCACGTTCCGCCTGCCCTACCTGACGGTGACGCCGACGTTCTCGATCTGCCCCCGCCACGGCTACCTGGCGGGGGAGCACCCGCGGTGCCCGACGTGCGCCGAGGACGACGTCGAGACGACGTGCGAGGTGTGGACGCGCGTCATGGGCTACCACCGGCCCGTCAGCTCGTTCAACGTGGGCAAGCAGGGCGAGCACGCCGAGCGCGTGCCGTTCCGCGAGCCGGCCGCGGCGGGGGCCCGGTGACGACGGCCGACACGCTCGCGGTCGCCGGGCTGACGCGGCTGTCGACCGTCGACTGGCCCGGCCGCCTCGTCGCGACCGTCTTCCTGCAGGGGTGCCCGTGGCGCTGCACGTACTGCCACAACAGCGCGATCCTCGACCCGCGCACCCCGGGGACGGTGCCGTGGCAGGACGTGCGCGACCTGCTGGCCCGCCGGCGGGGGCTGCTCGACGGCGTCGTGCTGTCCGGCGGCGAGCCGACCCGCCAGGCGGGCGTCGTCGCGGCGGCACGCGAGGTCCGCGCGGCGGGGTTCGGGGTCGGGCTGCACACGTCGGGGGCGTACCCGGCGCGGCTGCCGGCGCTGCTGCCGCACGTCGACTGGGTCGGCTTCGACGTCAAGGCGCCGGCGCGCCTGTACCGCGCGATCACGCGCACCGGCGCCGGCACGGCGAGCGCCGACCGGGCGTTCGCCGCGCTGCGCACGGTGCTCGCGAGCGGCGTCGACGTGCAGGTGCGGACGACGGTCGACCCGACGGTCCTCACCGACGCGGACGTCGCGGAGCTCACCGCGGTGCTCGCGGACCTCGGCGTGCGGGACCACGTGCTGCAGCGGGCGCGCCCGGACGGCACGACCGCCGCGTACCGGGCCGCGCTCGCGGCGCGCCGTCAGCGGGCGGGCTGCACGACGTAGACGATCGACTCCTCGCCGTCGGGGGTCGTGGACGCGTGCACGACGACGTCCCACCCCGACGGCGTCCGGAGCACGTCGTCGCCGAGGTTGACGGACCGCCCGACGGCGCCGGCGTCGAGGAGGGTGATCGCGGCGACCGCGGCCCGGTCCTCGCCCTGCGCGGCGACCTCGATGCCCCAGCCCGCGCCGTGCGGCCCGACCGAGACGATGCGGTCGCCGACCACCGGCAGGTCGCGCGGGAAGTCCTGCGGCAGGTCGCCGACCTCGCGCGGCGCGGGCGCGACGTCGATGGGCCACGGCCCGGTGAGCTCCGGCGTGCCGCCGTCGGGCGTCCGCACCGTCCACGCCGTGTAGGGCCCGGCGGGCAGCCGGTCGCCCGAGTCGCAGGCCTCGAGCGGGACCTCGACGCCGCCCGCGACCCACGCGCGCGCCGCGGACGCGGCACCCTGCCCCGCACCCGTCGAGTAGTCCACGAGCTGGTCGACCGACGTCCGCACGGTGCTGACGACGACGTCGCCGTCGGTCACGACGACGTCGAGCTCCGCCTCCGCGGGCGCACGGCCGTCGCCGGGCGTGACCTGCTCCTCCACCTCGACGGCGACGACGTCGCCCGCCCACGTGCCGAGGTCGCTGCCGGCGGGCCCGCCGCCCACGCCCGTCGAGCCGGCGGGGAAGACCCGCAGCAGGACGTCGGAGTCCTGGTCGGGCCGCACGTCGGCGAGCGACGAGCCGCACGTGCCCAGCGGCGCGTCGGGCCGCGACGCGACCACGGACGCCTGCAGCCCCCGCCCCACGCGGTGTCGTATAAAAAAAAACCCACCCCCCCAGCAACTAAACCCCCCCCGGGGGGCCGGCGGGCGGGGGGGGGGGGGG
>NZ_JBFTEP010000129.1:0-10069 GCF_047229365.1 Cellulomonas pasadenensis
GTGCGGGCTCGACCGGCTCCGCCGGCAGGCCGGCGGGCGGCGGCGGCAGCACGACCGCCTCGCGCTCCGGGTCGGCGTCCAGCGGGTGCGCGCCGGGCACGGACGCGTCGTCGACGCCCACGGCGGAGAAGTCGAAGGCGTGCTGCGGCCCGAAGCCCTCGAACTCCTCGTCGTCCTCGACGTCGTCGAGCGGCTGCCGCACGCCGCGGCGCGAGCGCAGCTCGTCGAGCAGCACGTGCGTCGGCTCCGGCTGCTCGGGCACCGGGGGCGCCTCGGCGGCGGCGGACATCGCGTCGATGTCGAACACGACGTCGCGCACGGCGGCGAGGTGACGCCGGGACACGGGCTCGTCGAGCTCGGTCTCCGACAGCCACCGCGCCTCGTCCTCGACCGCCACGACGGCGCGTCCCACGGGGTCGTACGTCCACCGGGCCTCGCGCGGCGCGTCCGCGACGACGAACCGGGCGACGACCGTCCACGGGCCGGTGCCCTCGCGCGCGGCGTCCCACGCCAGCGACGTCGGGTCCACCCCGCGGGCGGCGAGGCGGTCCGTGACGAGGTCGCCCAGGACGGGCGCGCCGGCGTCCCGGCCGACGCGCGTGGCGCGCGCCTGCTCGGCGACCCACTCGCGCTCGGCGAGCACCGGACCCTCGTAGCGGCGCACGGACTCGACGGGCACGCCCGAGGCGTCCGCGACCTCCTGCGCGGTCGCGCCGGCGCGGATCCGCGCCTGGATCTCGCGCGGGCTCAGCGTCCCCGCCCGCTCCGCGCGCAGCTGCTCGAGCTGCGGGCGGTCTCGGCGGACCGCCGCACGCAGCGGCTCGTCGATGCGCAGGCGGTAGCGCTGCCCGTCGGGCGCCACGAGGACGAGGTGCTCCCCGTCCTCGTGCAGACCGACCAGCTCCAGCTCACCCATCCGACCTCCCGGGGCTCCGGGGACGAGCCTGCCACCGATCCGGCGCCGGAGCGCGCACCTCGGCCCGGTGCGCCGCCACCCCGCACGGCACGGAGTGCGTCACACCCTCGTCCGCGCGCGGCCGGCCGGGCCGCCTGCGGCAGGATGGACGTATGAGCGCAGCGAGCACCGCGGCCACGCCCGAGCAGGTCGACGCGCTGGTGCGGGTCGCGCAGGAGGTCGCGCTGCGGGCGGGGGCCCTCGTGCACGAGGGCCGGCCGGGCGACGTGCGCGTGGCGGCGACGAAGTCGAGCGCCGTCGACGTCGTCACGGCGATGGACCTCGCGAGCGAGGAGCTGGTGCGGAGCGCGCTCGCCCGGCTGCGGCCGGACGACGGCGTGCTGGGCGAGGAGGACGGGTACCGCGCGGGGACGTCGGGCGTCACCTGGGTGGTCGACCCGATCGACGGCACCGTCAACTACCTGTACGGGATCCCGGCGTACGCGGTGAGCCTCGCCGCCGTCGTCGACCCCGCCGCGGACGCCGCCGGGACCGCGCCGGACCCCGCGACGTGGACCGTCCTCGCCGGGTGCGTGCACGCACCGGCGCAGGACCGCACCTACACCGCCGGCCGTGGCCGCGGCGCCCACGCGGACGGGCGTCCGCTGCGGCTGGGCCCGCCGGCGCCGCTCGCGGAGTGCCTCGTGGGCACGGGCTTCGGGTACGTGGCCGCGCGCCGGCGCACGCAGGCACGGGTCCTCGTCGAGCTCCTGCCCCGCGTCCGCGACATCCGCCGGGCGGGCTCGGCCGCCCTCGACCTGTGCGACGTGGCGGCCGGTCGCCTCGACCTGCACTACGAGCGCGGGCTGCAGCCGTGGGACATGGCGGCGGCGTCCCTCGTGGTGCTCGAGGCGGGCGGGGCGGTGCGCGGGCTGCACGGCCGCCCGGCGGGCCCGGACATGACCGTCGCGGGCCCGGCGGAGCGTGTCGCGGACCTCGTCGCCCTGCTCACGGAGCTGGCCGCCGACCGCGACGACGCCGCCTGACGACGGTGGGCCGCACGCGGCCGTGCGCCGTGGTCGCGCTCCCGGCTGTGGCCCGTGTCACCTGCGGCGACATGGTCACGTGTCCGTGTTCGCATCGGCCCGCCGGGTGGGGCACAATCCGTCCGCGCGGGGAACAAAAAACGGCCGTGAGGCATTGATCCCCCGTACACGACCCCACGGCAGAAGACGGAGTGTGACGCCGCACATGGCAACCGACTACGACGCCCCGCGCAAGACCGAGGAGGACCTGAGCGAGGACTCGCTGCAGGAGCTCCAGGCCCGGCGCTCCGACAAGAACTCGGGCGTGGTGGACGAGGACGAGACGGAGGCCGCCGAGGGCTTCGAGCTGCCCGGTGCCGATCTGTCCGGCGAGGAGCTCTCCGTCCGCGTCCTGCCCCGCCAGGCCGACGAGTTCACGTGCTCCAAGTGCTTCCTGGTGCACCACCGCAGCCAGCTCGCCTACGAGCGTGACGGCCAGCCCGTCTGCTCGGAGTGCGCCGCCTGAGCCGCACCGCGACCCACCGACGGCCGGTCACCCCGCAGGGGGTGGCCGGCCGTCGTCGTCCGCGGGGCCGGAGCGGCTCGGCGTGCGCCGGCGCGCACCGCGGGCGGTGGCGCCGACCGTGGGACGCCGCGGATCAGGGTGCGGCGTCGCCCGGGCCGCCCAGCGCCGCGACGAGGTCGTGCGGGCGGCGCGTCGAGACGATCCAGTACGGCGTCGGGTCCTGCGGGTCGCGGACCTCGACGCGCACCGCCGTGCCGACCCACGCGCGCAGGCACGCGTAGGCGCGGGCGTCGAGCGCCGGGCCGAGCTCGACCCGCACCTCCTCGCGCGTGAGTGCGCGCGGCTGCGCGACGAGACGGACGGGGATGCGGGCCGTGCCGGCGCGCAGCGTGCCGCGCTCGACCTGGACGACCGGCGTGGTCAGGACGGCGACCGTGAGCCCGCCCAGCACCGCGAGGACCGCCACGACGAGCGCGAGCAGGTCGTCGACGGGCAGCAGCGCCACGCCCAGCACGGTGCCGAACAGCAGCACGCCGACCCAGCCCAGCGGGCCGGGCCACAGCCGCTCCCGGAACACGGGACGGGCCGGGGAGGTCGCGGGCGTGGCGGCGGTGCCGTCGGTCTCTGCGGGCATGGTCCCAGGATCTCACCGCCCGCACGGGGGTGGCGTCCCGGCGACCGCGCGGTAGGGTCGGCCCCCGTGACCGAGACCGCCCGCGAGCCCGCGGCGACAGCGGACGCCGGTCCGGGGTCGTCCCACGGCGCCGTGCCGGTGCTGCTGCGCCGGCTGGACCCCGACCTGCCGCCCCCCGCCTACGCGCACCCGGGCGACGCCGGCGCCGACCTGCTCGCGCGGGAGGACGTCGTCCTGCCGCCGCTGGGGCGCCGTACCGTGCCGACCGGGATCGCGATCGCGCTGCCGGAGGGGTACGCCGCCTTCGTGCACCCCCGCTCCGGTCTCGCGGCGAAGCACGGGCTCACGGTGCTCAACGGGCCGGGCACGGTCGACGCCGGCTACCGCGGCGAGATCGCCGTGACGCTGCACAACACCGACCCCGAGCACGCCGTCGAGCTGCGCCGGGGGGACCGGATCGCGCAGCTCGTGGTGCAGCGCGTCGAGCACGCCCGGTTCGTCGAGGTCGACGAGCTGCCCGGGTCGGTGCGGGGCGCCGGAGGGTTCGGGTCGAGCGGCGGCTGGGGGCAGGCGACGCCGCGGCCCGGCGACGCGCCGGGCTGATCGGGCGCCGGACGGAACTACCGTCGTCGTCGACGACGTTCATGATGGACGAGGGCGCGCACCGCGCCGGTCGGAGGAGTGGGGATCGTGGGTCTGTTCCGTCGGGGTCCGAAGAAGGCCGAGGGGTCGGAGGCGGCCGACGTCGTCGCGACCCCGGCCGCGTCCACGGCCGGGCAGGACGACGTGCCGGCCGACGACGCGCCCACGCCGACGGCGGCGGCGCCGACCGGGGACGGGGCCCGTGTCGGTCCCTGGGACGCCGGTGACGCGCTGCCCGAGCTCCCGCGCGTCGACCTGGGCGCGATCCTGCTGCCCGGGGTGGCCGGCATGGAGGTGCGGCTCGAGGTCGACAAGGCGACGAACGTCGTCTCCGCCGCCTCGGTGCTGCTCGAGGGCTCGTCGCTGCAGGTGCAGGCGTTCGCCGCACCGCGCACCGAGGGCATCTGGGACGAGATCCGCGAGGAGATCGCGCAGTCGATCACCCAGCAGGGCGGCACCGTCGACGACCTGCCGGGACCGTTCGGCCGCGAGCTGCTCGCGCGCCTGCCCGTCCGGACGCCGGAGGGCCGCACCGGTCACCGGCCGGCCCGCTTCATCGGCGCCGACGGCCCGCGCTGGTTCCTGCGCGGCGTGCTCACCGGCAAGGCGGCGGTCGAGCCGGACGCGGCCCGGGCGCTCGAGGACCTGTTCGGCCAGATCGTCGTCGTGCGCGGCCAGGACCCGCGCCCGCCGCGCGACCTCCTCGCGCTCAAGCTCCCGGAGGGCGCGCCGACGCCGCCCGCACCCCCGGAGGCCGGCACGCCCGCCCCGGAGGGTGGGCAGGCGCCGCGCTTCCAGCCCCCGGCGCGGGGTCCCGAGATCACGGAGATCGGATGACGCTCAAGGACCGGGTCCGCAAGGTGCTCGCCTCGCAGGCGGAGATCGAGGCGGACGAGGAGCGCGCGGACGCCCTCAACGTGCCGGGCTGCTGCCCGGTCGACCAGCTGACGGAGCGCACGCGCGCGTCGGTGACGGGCGTGCTGCGCTCGGTGACGCTGCGCCCGCGCGAGGGCGTGCCCGCGCTGCAGGCGGAGCTGTACGACGGGACGGGCACGCTCGACCTGGTGTGGCTCGGGCGCCGGCAGATCGCCGGCATCGAGCCCGGCCGGCGCCTGCGGGTCGACGGGCTGGTGTGCCGCGTCGACGGCCGCCGCACGCTCTTCAACCCGCGGTACGAGCTGCGCCCGCGGCCGGGGGAGTGACGCGGTGAGCGAGAGCCAGCACGAGCGGCCCGCCGAGGAGGCGCCCCTGCTCGACGCGGCCGACGGCGTCGCCCCGCCGGAGGACGGCGCCGCGCGCGGCCTGCGCGCCATCACGGCGGACGAGTTCTCCGCCCTCGACGCCGTGGGTGGCGTGCGGGGCATGGTCGAGGCGGTCGCGCCGGGCCTGCTGTTCGTCGTCGTGTACCTCGCGACCGGGCAGCGGCTGACGCCCGCGCTGGTGGCGGCCGGCGGCGCCGCGGTGCTCGCCGTGCTCGCGCGGCTCGTGCAGCGCACGCCGGTGACGCAGGCGTTCTCGGGCGTCGTCGGCGTCGGCATCGGCGTCGTCTGGGCGTGGCGCACCGGCGACGCGTCCGACTACTTCGCGTACGGGCTGTGGGTCAACGCCGCGTACCTCGTCGGCACGCTCGTCACGATCCTCGTCGGCTGGCCGCTGGTCGGTCTGGTCGTGGGCATGTTCCGCAACGACGGACCGCTCACCGGCGGTCCGTGGTCGGCCGTCGTGGACTGGCGGCAGGACCCCGTGCGTCGCCGCCGGTACGCCCTCGCGACGTGGCCGTGGGTCGGCATGTTCGGGCTGCGGCTCGCGGTGCAGCTGCCCCTGTACTGGGCCGGCGAGGTCGCGTGGCTGGGCACCGCGAAGCTCGCGATGGGACTGCCGCTGACCGCCCTCGTGCTGTGGCTCAGCTGGATGCTGGTCCGCGGGTCAGGAGCTCCTCGAGAGCAGCCTCGTCCGCGTCCCGCCCCGTGACGATGAGGAGCTCGTCGCGCCCCTCGAGCGTGTCGTCGGGGCTCGGCGCGATGGGGCGCGCGTCGCGGACGATCGCGGCGAGCACCGTGTCGGCGGGCCACGGCACCTGACCGACGCGCACGCCCGCCAGCGGCGAGTCCTCGGGGAGCGTGAGCTCGAGGATGTCGGCCTTCGACTGGTGGAACGTGAAGATGCGCACGAGGTCGCCGACGGCGACGGCCTCCTCGACCATCGCGGTCATGATGCGCGGCGTCGACACCGCCACGTCCACGCCCCAGGCGCCGTCGAACATCCACTCGTTCTTCGGGTTGTTGACGCGCGCGACCGTGCGCGGGACGCCGAACTCCGTCTTGGCGAGCAGCGAGATGACGAGGTTCGCCTTGTCGTCGCCCGTCGCGGCGACCATGACGTCGCACTCGTCGGCCCGGACCTGGCGCAGCGTCGGCAGCTCGCACGCGTCGGCCAGCAGCCAGTCCGCGTCCGCGACCTGCGCGATGCGCATGGCCGACGGCTGCCGGTCCACCAGGGTGACCTCGTGCTCGTGCAGCAGCAGCTCGCGGGCGATCGACCGGCCCACGGAGCCGGCGCCGGCGATGACGACCCTCACGCCGTCACCGCCGGGGCCGAGGTGAGCACCCGCTCGACGGCGGGCGCGTCGTCGGCGCGCAGCAGCATGTGCACGGTGTCGTTCTCCTGGAGGACGGTCGCGGCGGTCGGCAGGACGCCGTCGCCGTAGCGGGTGAGGTAGGCGACGCGTCCGCCGGACGCGTCCTCGAGCGCGCGGACGGGCAGCCCGACCCAGCCGGGGTGGACGTCCACCTGCGACAGCTGGATCTGGCCGGACGCGTCGCGGTACTCGTCGGTGGTGCCCATGGGCAGCATGCGCCGCAGCACCTGGTCCGCGGTCCACCGCACGGTCGCGACCGTCGGGATCCCGAGGCGCTGGTAGATCTCGGCGCGGTGCGGGTCGTAGATCCGGGCGACGACGTTCTGCACGCCGAACGTCTCGCGCACGACGCGCGCGGCCAGGATGTTGGAGTTGTCGCCGTCCGAGACGGCGGCGAACGCGTACGCGTCGTCGATGCCCGCGGTCCGCAGGGTGTCGCGGTCGAAGCCGAGGCCGGTCACCTTGTTGCCGCTGAAGTCGGCGTCGAGGCGCCGGAACGCGTCGGGGAACTGGTCGATGACGGCCACGGAGTGCCCGCGGGACTCGAGCGACTGCGCCAGCGTGGCGCCCACGCGGCCGCAGCCCATGATCACGAAGTGCACAGCCGGTCACGCTATACCCGAGCGTCCCCCCGCACCGCCGGTCGGCGGCCAGGGCATACGATCGCTGATCGTGTCCGACCTCGCTGACGCCGCCAAGCGGCTCGTGCTCGGCCGCCCGGTCCGCAGCGACCGGCTCGGCCACACGCTGCTGCCCAAGCGGGTCGCACTCCCGGTGTTCGCCTCCGACGCCCTCTCGTCCGTCGCGTACGCGCCCGACGAGATCCTCCTGACGCTGTCCATCGCGGGGCTCGCCGCGCTGACGATCTCGCCGTGGGTCGGCCTCGGCGTGGTGCTCGTGCTGCTGACCGTGGTGGCGTCGTACCGGCAGAACGTGCACGCGTACCCGTCGGGCGGCGGCGACTACGAGGTCGCGTCGGTGAACCTGGGGCCGAAGGCCGGCGTGACCGTCGCGAGCGCGCTGCTGGTCGACTACGTGCTGACGGTGGCCGTGTCCATCTCGTCCGGTGCGCAGTACGCAGCGACGGCCGTGCCCGCGCTGCGGGGTCACGAGACGTCGTTCGCCATCGGGCTGGTGGTGCTGCTCACGCTCGTGAACCTGCGGGGCGTGAAGGAGTCGGGCACGGCGTTCGCGATCCCCGTCTACCTCTTCATGGCCGCGATGGGCTCGCTCGCCGTGGTGGGCGCGTTCCGGTACTTCACCGGCACGCTGCCGCCCGCCGAGAGCGCCGGCCTCGAGGTCGCCGCCGAGGCCGGCTTCGAGCAGGGGCTCGTGGGCCTCGCCGGAGGGTTCCTCGTGCTCCGCGCGTTCGCGTCCGGCTGCGCCGCCCTCACCGGGGTCGAGGCGATCAGCAACGGCGTGCCGGCGTTCCGCAAGCCGAAGTCGCGCAACGCCGCGACGACGCTGCTCCTGCTCGGCGGGCTGTCGATCACGATGATCATGGCGATCCTGCTGCTCGCGCAGGCCACGGGCGTGCGGTTCACCGACCGACCCGCGGAGCAGCTGCTGCGGGACGGCGTGCCGGTCGGCGAGAGCTACGTGCAGCACCCGGTGATCAGCCAGCTCGCGGCCTCGGTGTTCGAGGGCCTCGACGTGCTCTTCGTGGTCGTCGCCGTCGTGACGGGGCTGATCCTCGTGCTCGCGGCGAACACGGCGTTCAACGGGTTCCCCGTGCTCGGCTCGATCCTGGCGCGCGACGGGTACCTGCCCCGGCAGCTGCACACCCGCGGCGACCGGCTCGCCTTCTCGAACGGCATCGTGTCGCTCGCGGCCGCCGCGATCGCGCTCATCTGGGTGTTCGACGCCCAGGTCACGCGCCTCATCCAGCTGTACATCGTCGGCGTGTTCGTGTCGTTCACGCTGTCCCAGCTCGGCATGGTGCGGCACTGGACGCGCGCGCTGCGGACCGAGCCCGAGCCGCGCGCCCGCGCCCGCATGATCCGCTCGCGGATGATCAACGCGGTGGGCCTCGGGATGACCGCGACCGTGCTCGTCATCGTGCTGGTGACCAAGTTCCTGCTCGGCGCGTGGATCGCGATCCTCGCGATGGCCGCGGTCTTCGTCGCGATGCAGGGCGTGCACCGGCACTACGAGCGGGTCCGTGCCGAGCTCGCGCTGGGCGACGACACCCAGGCGGCGCGTGCGCTGCCGAGCCGCGTCCACGCCGTCGTGCTCGTCTCGCACCTCCACCGTCCGACGATGCGCGCGCTCGCGTACGCGCGGGCCTCGCGCCCGCACGTGCTCGAGGCCGTGACGGTCGGCGTCGACCCCGAGGACGTCGCGGCGCTGCGCGCCCAGTGGGACGCGGCGGACCTGCCGGTGCCGCTCAAGGTGCTCGACTCGCCGTTCCGCGAGATCACCCGCCCGGTGCTCACGTACGTGCGCTCCATCCGGCGCGACAGCCCCCGCGACCTGGTCGTGGTCTACATCCCCGAGTACGTCGTCGGGCACTGGTGGGAGCAGCTGCTCCACAACCAGAGCGCGCTGCGGCTCAAGAGCCGCCTGCTGTTCACGCCCGGCGTCGTCGTGGCCTCCGTGCCGTGGCAGCTCGCGTCGAGCGAGGGGCAGACGGGCCTGGAGGACACGGTGCGAGGACCGGTGAAGCGTGTCATCTGACAGCACGCCCCAGACGGGCGACGTCGTCGAGCTCGAGGTCGGGCCCGTCGCGCACGGCGGCCACTGCGTGGCCCGGCACGAGGGGCGCGTCGTCTTCGTGCGGCACACGCTGCCCGGCGAGCGCGTGCGTGCGCGCCTCACGGACGCGGGCGAGACGGCGAAGTTCTGGCGCGCCGACGCCGAGGAGGTCCTGGAGGCCTCGCCGGACCGCGTGCCCTCGGCCTGGCCGGAGGCCGGCCCCGGCGGCGTCGGGGGCGGCGAGCTCGCCCACGTCGCGCTGCCCGCGCAGCGCGCGTGGAAGGCCGCGGTGCTCGCCGAGCAGCTGCGCCGGCTCGCGCGCCTCGACCTGACGCCCGAGGTGCTCGCGGCGCCCGGCGACGACGAGCGGGGCGGGCTGGGCTGGCGGACGCGCATCGAGCTCGTCGCCGACGCGCAGGGCCGGGCCGGCATGCGCCGGTACCGCTCGCACGACGTGCTGCCGCTGACGTCGATGCCGCTCGCGAGCGACGACATCGCCGCCCTGGACCTGTTCGACGCGCGCTGGCCCGCGGGCAGCCGCGTCGAGGCCGTCGCCCCTGCCGACGGGTCGTCGCCCCTGGTGCTCGTGGAGGGCGCGCCGTTCGACCGGCACCGGGGCCGCCCGGACACGCGGCCCAACGCGCGCGCGGCCGTCCGTGAGCAGGTCGGCGTGGGGGACCGGCTCTACGAGTACCGCGTCGCCGGCGCCGGCTTCTGGCAGGTGCACCGCGAGGCGCCGGGCGTGCTCGTCGACGCCGTGCTGCGGGGCGTGGGCGAGGTCACGGGCGCGACGGTGCTCGACCTGTACTCCGGGGCGGGCCTGTTCTCGCTCCCGCTCGCCGACGCGGTCGGCGAGAGCGGCCGGGTCGTCGGCGTGGAGGGCGACGCGCGCGCCGTGCGCGACGCGCGCCGCAACGCGCACGACCGTCCCCAGGTCGAGCTGCACGCGGGCGACGTCGCCGACGCCCTGCGCGGGCGTGGCGGCGCGCCACCCGGGTGAGGCGGAGCGCCGCCG
>NZ_JBFTEP010000130.1:0-9927 GCF_047229365.1 Cellulomonas pasadenensis
CTGCACGGGCGCCCACCCTGCCCACGCGGGTGCCGGCTCCGGCTCCGGGGCCGGCCGGTCGGCGGCGGGGTCCGTGCCGGGCTCGCCGTGCGGGTCGGCGAGGCCCGGGACGACGAGCTCGGAGGCTGCCGCCTCGACCCACGTGGGCTCCCAGGTGGCGGGCTCGGGGGAGGCGGGGTCGTCGCCGTGCTCCGCGGCGAGGCCGGGGACGACGAGGTCCGGGGTGCTGGGCTCCGGGACGACGGGCTCCGGGACGACGGGCTGCGGGCCCGCGAGCTCGGGGACGACGGGCTCAGGGTCGGCGAGCTCGGGGACCGCGAGCTCCTCCGCGGCGAGCTCGGGGACGGCGAGCTCCTCCGCGGCGAGCACGGCCACGACCGGCTCCGCCGTCGGCGGGTCCGTGGGCGTCGCGACCACGGCGGCCGGACCGGTCCACCCGGCGTGGGCGTCGACCTCCCACGCAGCGTCGTTCCCCGCGCCGAGCGGTGCCGCGGCGTCCGGCACGGCGACCTCGACCTCGGCCTCGACCACGGGCGCGGCGGGCGCGGTGCCGGCCGACGCGTCCAGGTGCACCGTCGCGCGGCGCACGTAGTCGACCGTCCACCCGGGCGTGCGCAGCCGCCAGCGGGCGTGCGCGTCGAGCACGGCGAGGACGGGGGCGTGCACGCGCCCGTCCGCGACGACGCCGGGCGTCGCGCCGTCGGGTCCGGGGCACATCATCCAGACCGCGCCCGGCACCGAGCGCACGAGGACGTCGCCGACGGCGATGCCGATCGCGGCGGCGGGCGCGGGGGCGTCGGCGGCGTGCGTCGCGAGCAGCGTCGCCCACCGCGCGTCGAGGGCGGCGGGGTCGTGCACGTCGACGCCGTCGTCCTGCAGCCACGCGCGGAGACGGTCGAGGTGCGCGACCTCGGACGGCGTGAGCGGACGGGCGAGGACGGGGCCGGCGCCGGTCGCGGCCACCGGTGCGGTCCCCGCCGGCAGGGTCGGCGAGGCGGAGTGCATGCCCGAGGCATCGGCGTCCGCGGCGACGGCCTTGAGCCCTCGGACAGGTGAGGAACGACGCCGCCGGACGTCCCCGCCCGCCCGCCCGCAGGGCGCCGTCCGGCAGCCGCCGTTACGGTGGACGGCGTCCGTGCGCCCGCCGGGGCCTGGCTCCGTCACCGCCGCCGCGCCGCCCGCCGCGTCCCGACCACCGGAGGCCGACATCCGCCGCGCTGCCGTCACCGTCGTCACCGTCGCCTCGCTGGCCCTCGGGGTGACCGCGGGCGGGTGGGCGTGGACGGTCGACCGCCGCGCCGAGGACGAGGCGCTGCGGGCCGCCGCCGACGAGCGGGTCGCGGCCGCCGCGCTCGCGGTCGACGCCGACCGGTCCGCCGCGGCGGTGGGTGCGGCGGTGCTCGGCACGGCCGGCGCCGCGTCGGTGCGGACGGGGTCGCGCGCGGCGCTCGACGCGGCGGTCGCGCAGGCGGGCGGCACGCTCGCGTCGTCGGCGGTGCGGGTGGACGACGACGCCGTCCGGCAGGCACTCGCGGCGGTGCTCGGTGCCGCCGAGCAGGAGGCGGCGACCGCGTCGGCGGTGCGGCTGCGCGCGCTCGCGGCGGAGGTCGCCGGTGCCGAGCGCGCGGTGGTCGACGCCGTCGCCGCGCACGACGCCGCGCAGGCCGCGCAGGCCGCGCAGGCTGCGGAGCGCGCCGCCGCAGAGCGCGCTGCCGCCGCGGCGTCCCGGCCACGAGCCACGTCGCCCGGCGCCCCCGCTGCCCCCGCACCCGCCGACCGGTCCTGCGCGACGACCTACTCGGGCCCGGCCTTCTACACCTCGCCGCCGACCGACGGCGGGGACGGCAGCAACGGGCGCCTGCCCGCGTCGGCGCTGACCGCCGTGTCGTGGACGCGCGACTCGCGGGGCACGCCGTTCTACCTGCGCTCCGACGCCGCCGCGGCGCTCGAGCGGCTCAACGCCGCGTTCCGCGCCGCGCTCGGGCACGACCTCGCGCTCGACCTCACCTACCGCGACCTCGACACGCAGGTCGCGATGCGTGCGGCGCTGGGCTCGGTGGCCGCGGTACCGGGGACGTCGTCGCACGGCACGGGCCTGGCGATCGACGTGCCCGAGCTCCCGTGCACGTACGGCTGGGACACCGCCGCGCGCGCGTGGCTGGTCGCGAACGGGCCGGCGTACGGGTGGGTGTCGCCCGCGTGGGCACGGCAGGGCGGCTCGAACCCCGAGTACTGGCACTACGAGTACCGCGGCTGAGCGAGGACGGCGGGCACGGCGACGGGTGCGCGTCCGGGACCGCTCTCCGTCGCGGCGGCGCCGGCGCCCCGGCCGTCCGGCCCGTCAGTCCCCGGGCGGCCGCACCCCCGCCGCGGTCCGCGGCACGGTCCACCACGACACGGCCGCCCCCGCGAGCAGCAGGCCCGCGCACGTGAGCATGGCGGTGCGGTGCGCGGGGGCCAGCCGGGCGGCGTCGGTGAGACCGGCGCCGACGCCCGCGACGAGCGGCAGCACGGCGACGGCGAGCAGGGACGCGACGCGGGCGACGGCGTTGTTGACGGCGCTCGCCACCCCGGCGGCGTGGTCGGGCGCGGCGGCGAGCGCGGTCGTCGTCAGCGGCGCGACGGTGAGCGCAAGGCCGAGCCCCTGCAGCGTGACGCCCGGCAGCACGTGGGTGACGTACGGCGCGTCGGCGCCGACGCCGGCCAGCAGGACGGTGCCGACGGCGGCGACCGCGGGACCGGCGGTCATCGGGAGCCGGGGACCGAGCCGCAGGCCGAGCGCGCCGGCCCGCGGCGAGAGCAGCAGGAGCAGCAGCGTCGTCGGCAGCGACGCCAGCCCCGCGGCGAGCGGCGGGTACCCGCTGACGACCTGGAGGGTGACGACGAGGAAGAAGCCGATGCCGGAGAGGGCGGCGTAGACGAGCAGCGTCGCGACGTTGACGCCGGTGAACGGGCGCCACGCGAACAGGGCGGGCGGCACCAGCGGGGCCGTCGACCGGCGCTCGACGACCACGAACGCGGTCAGCGCGAGGAGCCCGGCGGCGAGCGCGCCGGCGACGACGACGGGCGAGGCGCCCGGCTCCGCCCAGGCGGTGCAGCCGTACGCGACGCCGGCGAGGCCGACCGCGGCGAGCGCGGACCCGGCGACGTCCGTGCGCGGTGCGGCGCCGGGGTCGGCGGACTCGGGCACGTGCCGCAGCGTCACGGCGACGACCACGGCCGCGAGCGGCACGTTGATGCCGAACGCCCACCGCCACGACGCCACCTCGACGATCCACCCGCCGAGGAACGGCGCCGCCACCCCGGCGACACCGCCGAGCCCCGACCACGCGCCGATCGCGCGGCCGCGGTCCTCGCCGGCGAAGGTCGACTGCAGGATCGCGAGCGACCCGGGCGTGAGGAGCGCGCCGCCGACGCCCTGCAGCACGCGCGCGGCCACGAGCGCGCCCACCGTGGGGGCGAGCGCGCACGCGAGCGACGCGAGGGTGAACCACGCGACGCCGACGAGGAACACCCGCCGACGCCCGAACCGGTCGCCGAGCGCGCCGCCGAGGAGCAGGAACGCGGCGAGCGTGAGCGCGTACCCGTTGACCGTCCACTGCAGGCCTGCGGTCGTCGCGCCGAGGTCGTCCGCGATCGCCGGCAGCGCGATCGTCACGATCGTGGCGTCGACGAAGGCGAGCGCGGAGCCCAGCACGGTCGCGAGCAGCACCCAGCGCGCGGCCGCGCTGCGGTACGGGAGGCCGGCGCCCGGTGCGGTCGTCACGGTGCGGTGGTCACGGTGCGGTGGTCACGGTGCGGTGGTCACGGTGCGGTGGTCGGCGCCCGGCCGTCAGCGCGGCCGGTCACGGTCCTTGCTCGGCTGCACGCGCTTCGGCTCGCCCGGCATCTTCGGGTACTCGGGCGGGTACGGCAGGTCGCCGTGGCCCTCGTCGCGCTCCTGCTTGTCGGCGAGCTCGAGCAGCGAGTCGAGCCGGTACCGCGGGGTCTCGTGCGCGACGAGCGGCGCGAAGAGGTCGCCGACCTCGGCGAGGCGCTGCGGCATCGTCAGCACGTCGAAGTCGTCGGGGTGCACGTCGCCGACCTCGTCCCAGCGCAGCGGCGCGGACACGGTCGCGCGCGGGTTCGAGCGGATCGAGTACGCCGACGCGATGGTGCGGTCGCGCGCCATCTGGTTGTAGTCGACGAAGATCTTCTGCCCGCGCTCCTCCTTCCACCACCGCATGGTCACCTCGTCCGGCATGCGGCGCTCCAGCTCGCGGCCGAACGCGATGGTCGCCCGGCGCGCGTCGGTGAAGGTCCACTCCGGCTCGATCGGCACGAACACGTGGATGCCTCGCCCGCCGGACGTCTTCGGCACGCCCTCGAGCCCGTGCTCGGCGAGCAGCTCGCGCACGTGCGGTGCGACGCGCGCGGCGTCGGCGAAGTCGGTGCCCGGCTGCGGGTCCAGGTCGATGCGCACCTGGTCGGGCTTGTCGACGTCGTCGCGGACCACGGGCCACGGGTGGAACGTCAGCGTGCCGAGGTTCGCGGCCCACGCCACGACGGCGACCTCGGTCGGGGCGACCTCGTCGGCCGTCCGCCCGCTGGGGAACGCGATCCGCGCCGTCTCGACGTAGTCCGGCGCCCCCTGCGGCAGGCGCTTCTGGTAGAACGCGTCGCCGCTGCTGTCCTGCCGCGTCGACATCCGGGCGCCCTCGAACACGCCCTTCGGCCACCGCTCGAGCGTCGTCGGCCGGTGCAGGAGCGCACCGAGGATGCCGTCGCCCACGGCGACGAAGTACTCGACGACGTCGAGCTTGGTGAGCCCGCGTGCGGGGAACACGACCCGGTCCGGGCTCGTGACGCGGACCGTGCGCCCGCGCACGTCGAGCTCGACCGCCGCTGCCTTCTGTGCCATGGCTCACACGGTAGGGCCGGCCACCGACATCCGCCCAGGTCACGCCGTCGGGCGCAGGGCGCGGGCGGGGCACGGGTCAGGGCGTCGTGGTCAGCAGCCCCCGGCGGTGCGCGACCGTCACCGCCTCCGTCCGTCCCGACGCGCCGAGCTTGGCGAGCACGTTCGACACGTGCACGGACACGGTCTTGCCGGAGATGAACAGCCGCTCGCCGATCTGCCGGTTCGACAGGCCCTGCGCCACGAGCGCCAGCACCTCCGCCTCGCGTGCGGTCAGGACGTCCGCCGTCTCGCCCCGCACGCCGGCGACGTCGAGCCGGCCGCGACGCACCAGGTCGCGCACCGCCGACGCGAGCGGCGCCGCGCCCATGCCGTCCGCCGCGGCGAGGGCGGCCGCCGCCTGCTCCGACGCGCCGGCCCGGTCGCCGGCGCGCAGCAGCGCCTCCGCCCACCGCCACCGGGACCGTGCCTGCTCGTACGCGTGGCCGTAGCCGAACTCCGCAACCGTCGCGGCCCACGGCGCGGGGTCGGGCGACCCGACGGCGCGTGCGTGCTCCGCCCGGGCCCGGGCCAGCCACGCGCGGCCCTCGGGGCCGATGCCGCCGGAGCGCGGGCGGCGCCCCTGCGCGGTTCGCTCGGCGCGGTCGAGGCGCGCGTCGGCGTCGGCGACGAGGTCCTCGACGGGCGCGCCGGCGAGCCGCCGTGCGGCGGCCTCGTCCGCGACGGCCGCGAGCGCGAGCGCGCTCATGCGGATGCCGCCGGTGTACATCTCGGGCCACACGGAGCGCATGTGCGCGTCGACGCGGTCGAGCAGCGCGCGCGCCTCGGCGGGGCGGCCCTGCCACGTGAGCGCGTCGACCGCGTTGCCGCCCGCGAGCAGCGCGACCAGCGGGTCGCGGTCCCACCACCGCTCGAGCGCCTGCGCGCGCGCCACCACGTCGGCGTCGCCGCGCGCCACGGCGGCCCACAGGTCGGCGGCGGCGACGAGCGCCGCGCCGAACTCGGGGACGTCGTCGTCCGCCGGGCCGGTCACGCGTGGCGACAGGTCCCCGCGGGTGTACCGGATGGTCGCGTCGAGCGCGTGCAGGTCGACGGCGTGCGGCGCCCACGCCATGCCGAGCGCGCGCGCCCGCTCGAGCCCGGCGCGCGACGCCGCGGCCGCCCGGTCGAGGTCGCCGACGTCGTAGTGCGCGGACGCCAGGTTGTAGCGGATCCGCAGCTCGGTGGCGCGGTCGTCGGCGCCCACCGCGCGCTCGAGGGCCTCGGCCAGCAGCCGCGTCGACAGCGCGTGGTCGAGCCGCTCGGCGACCGCGAGCGTCGCCATCGCGTCGGACTCGGCGGCCGCGGCGCCCACCGCGCGGGCGATCTCCACCGCGCGGGCCGCCAGCTGCTCCGCCTCGTCCTCGCGGCCGGCGTTGACCGCGGCGCGCGCGTACGTCGCGAGCGCCCACGCGCGCTCCGGCGTCGGCGCGTCCGGCAGGTCCGCGACGGCCCGCGTCGCCTCCGCCAGCGCGGCGGGCACGTCGTCCACGCCGAGCAGGTGCCGCGCGAGCGCGGTGCGCACGGCCGGGAGCTCGTCCGGCGGTGTGCCCGGCGCCTCCAGGGCGGAGCGCGCCAGCTGCACCGCGCGGTCGGGAGCGCCGGAGCGGCTCGCGGCGCCCGCGGCACGCAGCAGCACGCGCGCCCGGTCCTCCGGCAGGCCCGCCGCCTCGTCCGGCACCGCGTCCCACAGCCGCAGGACGACCTCGAGGTGCCGCAGCTCCTCCGTCGGGGCCAGCACGCGGTGCGCCTGCAGGGCCGCGTCCCACGACGCCCGCAGCGCCACCGGCAGGTCCGGCGCGCGCACCGCGTGCGCGGCCCGCTGCGCCGCCGTCCCCACGCCCGGGTCCGCGTCCAGGGCGCGCAGGTACGCGCGGTGCACGCCGCTCAGCTCGCCGGGCAGCAGGTCCGTGTAGACGGCCTCCGCGAGCAGCGCGTGCCGGAACGCGATGCGCCCGTCCTCGACGACGAGCACGTGCTGCGCCACCGCGTCCCGCAGCGCCCGGTCCACCGCCCCCGGCTCGTGCAGGGCGGCGTCGCCGTCGGCGCGCGCGGCCGCCCGCAGCAGCGGCTCGTCCACGCGGCGCCCGGCCGCCGACGCCAGCTGCACGAGCCGCAGCGGCCCCGGCTCGAGCTGCTCCACGCGCGTGCGCAGCACGTCGCCGAGCGACCAGGGCAGCTCGTCCCCGTCGGCGCCCGCCTCGAGCAGCTCCTCGGTGAAGTACGCGTTGCCCTCGGCGCGCTCGCGGACGCGGCGCAGCAGCGGGTCGGGCAGGGGCTCGCCGGCGACGGCGGCGGCGAACGCGCGCAGCTCGTCGTCGGTGAACGGGTCGAGCGGCAGCCGCTCGGTGCGCGGGTGCCGGGCGAGCTCGGCCGCCACGGGACGCCACGGGTGGCGCCGGTGCAGGTCGTCGGTGCGGTAGGTGACGACGACGAGCACGTGCTGCACGGTGAGGCGGGAGACGAGGAAGCGCAGCAGGTCGCGGCTGGACGCGTCGGCCCAGTGCACGTCCTCGAGGACGAGCAGCAGCGGGTGCTCGGCCGACGCGCAGCCGGTGAGGGCCTCCACGACCCCCTCGAACAGCTGCAGCCGGTCGGCGGCGTCGTCGCCGGGCGGCGCCACCGTGCCGTCACCGGCGAGCCGGCCCAGCGCGGGACGCGCGGCGACGACCGCGCGCACGGCCTCCGGGTCGAGCGCGTGCAGCGCGCCGAGCGCCTCCGCGAACGGCAGGTACGGCAGGCCGATCTCGCCCAGGTCGACGCAGTGCCCGGTGACCACGCGCGCGCCCTCGGCGGCCGCGCGCGCCGCGACCTCGCGGACCAGGCGCGTCTTGCCGACGCCCGCGTCCGCCCCGAGCAGGACGAGCGACGGCGTGCCGGCGCGCGCGCGGCCCAGCGCCTCGGCGAGCCGGGCGACCTGGGCCGCGCGCGCCACGAACGGGGTGCTCATCGGGCCGCGTGCCACGCCCCCGATCCTGGCAGCACCCACCGACGCGCGGGTGCGCGGCTCACACCCGCACGGGCGGGTGCCGCCGCGGCGTCGGTCCGGGCGCGGCGGCGTCCCCGCGCGGCGGTGCGGCCGTGCCCGAGCGCGTCCTGGACGCGCTCGCGGCGGTACGCGAGCTCGGCGTCGAGCGCCGGTCCCCACATGGTGGTGCTCATGTCGTCCTCCCTCGTCGGTCCGTGCGGGCCGGGCGGCGGGCGCTCCGGCACGACCCTGACGTTGCCGGTGAGGCGGGGGTGCGCGGATCGGTCGGTCGCCGGGTCCTGGCCGACCGGGTCGGGCGGCGCGCGCCTGAGGCGGCCGGCCGCGGGCCTGAGGTACCTCAGGCGGGCGGGCCGGGCCACCCCGACGGGCCGGCGCCGCAGGTCGGGGTCGGCTCCGGGTCGGACCCGGAGGCGCCCGCGCGCGCGGCGCGGGAGGCTCGGGGGTGTCGGGTGCGGACGGTCCGCACCGGGACGGAGGAGTCACATGGACGGGATCCGCGACGCGTTCGCACGCGCCGGGCTGGTGCGCCCCTACGCGGGCCGGCTGCTGGCGGGCGTGTGCGCCGGCGTGGCGCTGCGCGCCGGGGTGCCCGCCTGGGCGGTGCGGCTCGTCCTGCTGCTGCTGCTCGTGCTGCCCGGCAGCCCTTTCCTCATCTACGCGGTGCTGTGGATCTGCATGCCGGCCCAGGGCTGGGTGCCGCCGACCCGCCCGGTGCGCTGACCTGCGTCGTCGTCCGCGCGCCGGCGGGGTCCCGGGCCGCGTCGTCCGCCGGCACCGGCAGTCGGACCGGTGTCCGGCACGCGGGCCGACCGGCGAGACCGGCCCGTCTCGTGCACCCTGGGGGGCGTGGGTGACGTCCGGGACCTCCGCAGCGGACGGCGGCGTGGTGCGCCGCCGCCCCTCCTCGACGACGAGCTCGTCGTGCTCGCCGAGCGCAGCGCCTCGCGCCAGGCGCGTCACTGGGTGATGCGGTCCGTCGCCGGCGCGGGCGTCGGCGGGGCCGCGAACCAGGTGATCGAGCTGCTCGCGGGCGAGCTGGTGTCCAACGCCGTCGTGCACGGACCCGCCGGCGAGCCGGTGCAGGTCGCCGTGCGCGTCGACGGCAGCGTCGTGCGCGTCGCCGTGACCGACCGCGGCGGCGGCACGCCCCGCGTCCGGCACCCCGAGCCGACCGCGCCGAACGGCCGCGGCATGGCCCTCGTCGAGGCGCTGTCGTCGGCGTGGGGCTCCGCCCGGCAGCCGGACGGCGGCACGACCGTCTGGTTCGAGGTCGACACCGAGGAGTAGCCGTCCGGCCCGTCGCCGGCGGTCCCTGCCGTCCCCGTGCCCGTGCCCTCCTGCCTGCGGCCCCCGTGCTGCCCGTTGTGCGCGCGAGGGGGAGGAACGATACGTTCGTCCAGGATTTGCAGGGCAGGACGGGTCCCGGCGTGCCATCTGCGGGGCGCCGCGGGCTCGCAGGACGGAGGGGACCGATGACGGACAGCGGCGGCGACGTGGCCACGCGTGACGCGACGGCGGGGGCGCTGCCCCACATCGTCGCGGAGGTGCGCGAGGACGGGACGGGGGAGATCTCCGTCGACGGCGTGCTCGAGCGCATCGCGGCGGCCGACCTCGCGGAGGCGGGGGCGCAGATGACCGCGCGCATCGCGGCCCTCGCGCAGGAGGCCGGGCGTGCCCTGCCCGTCGAGGTGCGCGACCCGGACGGCCTGTGGGCGCTGCTCATCCACCCCGACGGCCGCGTGGACGAGGCCGCCGACGCCGACGAGGTCGCACCGCTGACCGCTCCCGTGCCGGCCGGCGGCACGCCGCTGCCCGTCGCCGCGACGGGCGACCTCGCGGCCGCCGACACGGTGGCGTCCGGCTCCGTGCCCGCCGACCCCGCGCCGTCGGGGCCGACGCCCGTCGCGGCGACGTCGCCGGAGCCCGGGGCGAGCGGGCCGACGCCCGCGGTGGACGCCCGGTCGCTTATACACATATCCGAGCCCACGAGTCTCGTAAGCCG
>NZ_JBFTEP010000131.1:0-9805 GCF_047229365.1 Cellulomonas pasadenensis
GCGTGCAGGCGGTGCGCGAGGCGGTGCGGCTGCCGGCGCCCGCGCGCCCGGCGCCGGCTCCCCCGGCCGACGTGCAGGTCGACGTCGTCGGGGCGGAGCCGTGGGCGACCCCGCCGGCCGCGTTCTACCGGATCGACACCGCGCTGGTGGTGCCGCAGGTGGACCCGTCGACGTGGCGGCTGCGCGTGCACGGCCTCGTCGAGCAGGAGGTCGAGCTGACGTGGGACGAGCTCCTCGCGTCCGACCTCGTGGAGGCCTGGGTGACCCTGGCGTGCGTCTCCAACCCCGTCGGCGGCGACCTCGTGGGCAACCAGCGCTGGCTCGGGCTGCCCGTCCGCGAGGTGCTCGCCCGCGCGCGCCCCACCGCCGACGCCGACATGGTGCTGTCGCGCAGCGTCGACGGGTTCACGGCGTCGACGCCCATCGAGGCCCTCACCGACGACCGTGCCGCCCTGCTCGCCGTCGCGATGGACGGCGCCCCCCTGCCGCCCGAGCACGGGTTCCCGGTGCGGCTCGTCGTGCCCGGCCTCTACGGCTACGTGTCGGCGACCAAGTGGGTGACCGACCTCGAGGTCACACGCTTCGACCGCGCCGAGGCGTACTGGACCCGGCGCGGCTGGTCGGCGCGCGGGCCCGTCAAGACGCAGTCGCGCATCGACGTCCCGCGCAACGGCAGCACCGTCGCGGCCGGGGACGTGGTCGTCGCGGGGACCGCGTGGGCGCAGCACCGCGGCATCACGGGCGTGCAGGTGCGCGTCGACGACGGCCCGTGGGAGGACGCCGAGCTCGCCGGGGACGGCGGCGTGGACACGTGGCGCCAGTGGCGCTGGAGGTGGACCGGCGCCAGCGCCGGCAGCCACCGGCTGCACGTGCGGGCGTCCGACCCCGACGGCCCGCAGACCGGGGTGCCGCAGGGCGTCGTGCCCGACGGCGCCACCGGGTACCACCGCGTCGACGTCACGGTGTCCTGACGCACCCGTGCCCCGCGACGTCACGCCCCCCGTCCCGCCGGTCGCGCACCTCCTGCGACATCCGTGACGGCCGTGCGCGGGACGACGCGCTCGCACGCAGGTCGCACGGCGCCCGTCGCCGGTCCGTCCCTCAGTACACGTCGCGCGCGTAGCGCCGCTGCTCGGCGAGGCGCCTGACGTAGGCGGCGGCGTCGTCGGGGGTCAGGCCGCCGTGGCGCACGACGACCTCCCGCAGCGCGGCGTCGACGTCCTTGGCCATGCGGGCGGCGTCGCCGCACACGTACACGTGGGCACCGCGCTCGAGCCAGGACCACAGCTGCGGCCCCTGCTCGCGCATCCGGTCCTGCACGTAGACCTTCGCGCGCTGGTCGCGCGAGAACGCGGTGTCGAGGCGCGTGAGGACGCCGTCCGCGCGCAGCGCGTCGAGCTCCTCGCGGTACCAGAAGTCAGTGGCGGCGTGCTGCTCGCCGAAGAACAGCCAGCTCTCCCCACGGTCGCCGCGCGCCCGTCGTTCGGCGAGGAAGCCGACGAACGGCGCGACGCCCGTGCCGGGGCCGATCATGACCACGGGTGCGGCGTCGTCGTCGGGCAGGTGGAAGTGCGCCGAGGGCTGCACGTGCACGGCGACCTCCGCGCCGTCCGGCGCGTCGGCGAGGTACGCCGAGCAGACCCCCGTGCGGGCGGCGCCGCCCGGGCCGGCGTACCGCACCACCGACACCGTCAGGCGCACCCGGTGCGGGTCGACCAGCGGGCTGGACGCGATGGAGTACTGCCGCGGCTGCAGCCGCTTGAGCACGTCGACCCACTCCTGGGCGCCGGCGCGCACGCCGAGCTCCGCGACGACGTCGACCGTCTGGCGGCCCCACAGCCACTTCGCGAGGTCGTTGCGGTTGTCGGGGCGCAGCAGCCGCCGCAGGTCCGCGTCGCCCGTGCGGTCGGCGAGGAACCGCAGCAGCGCCGTGGACGGGCGGGTGACGTCGAGCTCGGTGCGCAGGGCGTCCGCGAGCCGCAGGGGGCCGCCGTCGACGACGACGTCCGCGCCCGCGTCCAGGCCGGTGACCGCGAGCCACTCGGCGACGAGGCCCGGCGCGTTGACCGGCCGCACGCCGAGCGCGTCCCCCGCGCGGTACGGGACGGGCAGCGGGCTGCCGCTCGTGTCGAGGACGAGCTCGCGCACCTCCTTGCCGGACCCCGGCGCGCCCAGGCGGCGGTTCACGACGAGCCGCGCGCGACCCGGCTGCGTGCGGGTCGCGTGCGCCGGTGCGGCCGGGCCGCGACCGCCGACGGCGTCCGTGCGGGCGGGTGCACGCCCCTGCGGTGCACCGGACGGCACGGGTCCGGCGGCGTCGGTCCCGGCCGGCGAGGACGCGACGGAGGTCGCGGACGCGTCGGCGGCCGCGAGCCCGTCGTCCGCGAGCGCCGCGACGAGCGCGTCGAGCCAGCGGGCGACCGCGTCGTCGTCGCCGGGCTCGCGGTCGAGCCGGTCGACCAGACGCCGGCCGCCGAGCTCGGCGAGGCGCCCGTCGAGGCGGCGGCCGTGGCCGCAGAACTGGTCGTAGGCCGGGTCCCCGAGCGCGAGCACGGCGTAGCGGGCGCCGTCGAAGGACGGTGCCGCGGGGTCGGCGAGCACCTCCCAGAGGGCGGTGCCGTTGTCCGGGGCGTCGCCGTCGCCGGTGGTGCTGGTGACGAGGACGACGTCGGCGCGGCGCGGGAGCCGGTCGAGCGCGTCGTCCATGGCGACGACGCGAGGGGTGCGCCCGGTCGCGGCCGCGAGGCGCGCGGCGACCTGTGCGGCGAGGTCCTCCGCGGTACCGGTCTGCGACGCCCACAGCACGACGAGCTCGCGCGCCGGCGCGGTGGTGAGGGCCGGGGGGCGCGGGCCCCCGGGCGCGCGGGAGAACATGCCGGCGAGGACGCCGTCGACCCACAGGGCGGCGGGGCCGTCGAGGGGTGCCGTGGGCGGCAGCACCGGGGTGCCGGGTGCGCCGCGCCCGAGGCCGGCGAGGAACCCCGCGAGGTAGCGCTGCTCGTCGGGGCCGAGGGTGGGCGGGCCGACGTCGTCGAGGCCGAGGGCGACGGCGAGCGCCTGCATGGTGGCGGGCCCGTCGAGTGCGGGTGCGGCCGTCGTCCCGGCGGCGACGCCGTCCGTCGCGTCGTCGGCCGTGCCGGCCGGGTCGGCGGCCGTGCCGGCGGGGTCGGCGGCCGCCGCGTCGGCCTCGGGCGCCGCCACGGGCGTGAGGGTCACGGCGCACGCCTTGAGCTCGGGCTGGAACGACAGCGGGTCGACGGCGTCGTTCGTCACGGCGTTGACGGACAGGTACTCGCCGAACAGGTCGTTCCAGTGGAACGGCGCGAACAGGGTGCCGGGGCGCACCCGGTCGGTGACGACGACGGGCAGCACGGCGCGCCCGCGCCGCGACGCGACCTCGGCGGACCCGCCGGCGACGAGCCCGAGCCGCGCGGCGTCGTCGGGGTGCACCTCGACGAACGGACCGGGGTTCAGGCGGTTGAGCGCGGGCACCTTGCCGGTCTTGGTGAGCGTGTGCCACTGGTGCTGCACGCGCCCCGTGGTGAGGACGAACGGGTAGTCGTCGTCCGGCATCTCGGCGGGGTCGAGGTGCGGGCGGGCGTGGAACACGGCGCGACCGCTCGGCGTCGGGAACACGAGCCGGGGGCGCGTGCCGTCGGGGCGCACGTGCAGCGGCTGGTGCACGCCGTCGTTGCGGTACCGCACGGGGTTGCGGGCGGGCCCGTCCGGCGCGACCGGCCACTGCACGGGGCCGTGGCGCAGGCGCTCGTGGCTGACGCCGCGCAGGTCGTAGCCGGTCCGCGGGTTGGTGCTGCGGCGGATCTCCTCGAAGACCTCCTCCGCGTTCGCGTACGCGAAGCCGTCGAAGCCCATGGCGGTCGCCACGCGCGCGATCAGCTGCCAGTCGGGCAGCGCGTCGCCGGGCGGGTCGAGCGCGCGGCGCGCGAGCGTCATGGTGCGCTCGCTGTTCACCATGACGCCGTCGGCCTCGGACCACAGCGCGGCGGGCAGGACGACGTCGGCGTAGGCGTTGGTCTCCGTCTCGGCGAACACGTCCTGCGTGATCACGAGCTCGGCGCGCTCGAGGCCCTCGATGACCGTGCGCCGGTTGGCGACGGACGCGACGGGGTTCGTGCAGATCACCCAGCACGCCGCGATCTCGCCGTCGGCCATCCGCCGGAACATGTCGATCGTGCCGGTGCCCACACCGTCGGTGTGCAGCGTGCCCGGCGGCAGGTCCCACAGGTCCTCGACGAACGCGCGGTCGGCGGGGTCGAGGACCGAGCGCTGCCCCGGCAGGCCGGGCCCCATGTACCCCATCTCGCGCCCGCCCATGGCGTTGGGCTGCCCGGTCAGCGAGAACGGCCCGCTCCCCCGACGGCAGATCGCACCGGTGGCCAGGTGCAGGTTGACGAGCGCGTTCGTGCTCCACGTGCCGTGCGTCGACTGGTTGAGGCCCATGGTCCAGCACGAGACCCAGCTCCCGGCGCCGGCGATGAGCGCGGCGGCGGCGCGCAGGTCGGCGGCGGGCACGCCCGTGAGCCCCTCGACGACGTCGGGCGGGTAGTCGGCGAGGAACGCGGGCATCGCGTCCCAGCCCTCGGTGTGCTCCGCGACGAACGCGTCGTCGACCGCGCCCGCCTCGACGAGCAGGTGCAGCAGCCCGTTGAGCAGCGCCAGGTCGGACCCGGGGCGCACCTGAAGGAACAGGTCCGCCTTCTCGGCGGTCGCGGTGCGGCGCGGGTCGACGACGACGAGCTTCGCGCCCGCCTTCACGCGGTCGAGCAGGCGCAGGAACAGGATCGGGTGGCAGTCGGCCATGTTCGCGCCGATGACGAGGAACACGTCGGCGTGGTCGAGGTCCTCGTACGACCCCGGCGGCCCGTCCGCGCCGAGCGACAGCTTGTAGCCGGTGCCGGCGCTGGCCATGCACAGGCGCGAGTTCGACTCGATCCGGTTCGTGCGCAGGTACCCCTTGGCGAGCTTGTTCGCGAGGTACTGCGCCTCGATGCTCATCTGGCCCGACACGTACAGCGCGACCGCGTCCGGGCCGCGCGTGTCGACCACCTCGCGCAGCCGGCGGGCGACGGTGGCGATCGCGTCGTCGAGCGGCACCGGCGCCGGCTCGGCCCCGCGCTCGGGGCGCACCAGCGCGGACGACAGCCGACCGCCGGCGGCGAGCATGTCGGCGCTCGTCGCGCCCTTGGTGCACAGGCGCCCGCCGTTGGACGGGTGGGCGCGGTCGCCGCTCGCCCTGCGCACGCGCCGGCCGCCGGCGTCGTCCTCGACCACGTCGAGGACGACGCCGCAGCCCACGCCGCAGTACGAGCACACGGTCGCGACCTGCGTCGTGGCCGTGCGCTCGTCCTGCGCGGTGGTGGTCGCCGTCACGCGGATGCCTCCCGGGGTGTGCCTGCGTCGGTCGGTCAGATGACCGTCGTGCCGAACTCCGAGCCGCGCCGCTGGTACACGGCCCAGGTGGTCGCCGCCATGACCGCGTACATCCCGACGATGACCCACAGCGCGGCCTGGACGGAGCCCGTCTGCGACGTCGAGATCGCGAAGCCGCGCGGGATGAGGAAGCCGCCGACCGCGCCCACGGCGCCCGCGATGCCGATGCACCCGGCGGCGGCCTTCGCGCGCCGCGCACGGTCCGCGTCGTCCCCGGCGCCGAAGCGGAAGACCGCGGGGATCATCCGGTAGACCGAGCCGTTGCCGGCGCCCGTGGCGAGGAACAGCAGCAGGAACGAGGCGAAGAACAGCCCGAACTCCTGCGCGCGCAGGGCGAGGATCGCGCCGACCGTGCCGACGGACATGACGGCGAACGCGAGCACCGTGACGCGGGCGCCGCCGAAGCGGTCGGCGAGGACGCCGCCCGCCGGGCGGGCCACCGAGCCGACCAGCGCACCGAGGAACGCGATCGACAGGGTCACCTCGGGGAACTGGTTCGCCAGCAGGGTGGGGAACGCACCGGAGAACCCGATGAACGAGCCGAAGGTGCCGATGTAGACGAACGAGATGATCCACGTGTGCCGGGCGCGCGCCGCGACCCCGTAGGCCCGCGGGTCCGACGTCGCGTTCGACAGGTTGTCCATGTACCGCCACGCGAGGACCGCGGCGACGAGCACGAGCGGGACGAACATGTACCCGGCACGCTCGAGCGACAGCGCCGCGCCGAGCGTCACGACGGTCGGCACCGCGAGCTGCACGGCCGCGGTGCCGACGTTCCCGCCCGCGGCGTTGAGCCCCAGCGCCTTGCCCTTCTCCGCCTCGGGGTAGAAGAACGAGATGTTCGCCATGGAGGACGCGAAGTTGCCGCCGCCGACGCCCGCGAGCGCGGCCACCGCGAGCAGCACGCCGAAGGGGGTGGTCGGGTCCTGCACGACGACGGCGAGGGCGACCGTCGGCAGGAGCAGCAGCAGCGCGGAGACGATCGTCCAGTTGCGACCGCCGAACACCGGCACCGCGAACGTGTAGGGGATGCGCAGGGTCGCACCCACGAGGCTCGGGATCGCGATGAGCCAGAACATCTGGTCGACCGTGAGGGTGAAGCCGGCGAGGGGCAGGCGCGGCACGACGATGCTCCACAGCGCCCACACGGCGAAGCCGAGGAACTCCGCGAACACCGACAGGCCGAGGTTGCGGCGGGCGATCGCCCGGCCGACGGTCCGCCACTGCGCGCCGTCCTCCGGGTCCCAGCCGTCGATCCACCGGCCGCGGCGGACGGTGAGGGCGGCGGCCGGGGGTGCGGCGACGGGCGGCGTGGCCGCCGGTGCGGGCGTGGTCGTCTGGGTCACGGGAGCCTCCGGGCGTCGGGGTGCGCGCGGGCGCGGCACGGGTGGGGCGTCGACGACGACGCTAGGGACGCCGTGTTTCGTCCGACCGCGGCCCGGCGTAACCCCCTGCGAACGTCTTCCGCACACGGCCCGGCGGCGGCGTGTGAGAAGTCGCGGCCCGTCCCGCCCGGACGCGCGCGCCCGGCGGCGGCTGCCAGGATGGGCGCATGCCGGACCTCGACGCTCTCGCGACCACCCACCTCGACCTCGCGCGCGCCGACGCGCACGGCCGCAGCGCCGAGCTCGTCGTCCACGACGGCGAGCTGCGCCAGACCGTCATCGCGCTCACGGCCGGCTCCGAGCTCGGCGAGCACGCCTCCCCGCCGGCCGCGAGCCTGCAGGCTCTGCGCGGGCGCGTGCGCGTGCACGTGGGGGACCAGGTGCAGCAGGAGGTCGCCGCGGGCGAGCTGTGGGTGCTGACGCACGAGCGGCACTCCGTGCTCGCCCTCGAGGACGCCGTCGTGCTGCTGACGACGGTGACGAGCGTGGCGCGCCACCCGCACGGATGACCTCGCCGCTCCCCCCGCTCGTCGCGCCCGGGCCGCCCCTGACGCCCGCGCAGGTCGACCGCTACGCCCGCCACCTCGCGCTCGCGCAGGTCGGCGAGACCGGTCAGCGGCGCCTGCTCGCCGCGCGCGTGCTGGTCCTCGGCGCGGGGGGCCTCGGCTCGCCGGCGCTGCTGTACCTCGCGGCCGCGGGCGTGGGCACGCTGGGCGTCGTGGACGACGACGTCGTCGAGGCGTCGAACCTGCAGCGGCAGGTGGTGCACGCGCTCGCGGACGTGGGACGGCCGAAGACGGCGTCCGCGGCCGACCGCGTGCGCGGCCTCTCCCCCGACGTCGACGTCCGCACCCACGCCGTGCGGCTGACCGCCGAGAACGCCGAGGAGGTGCTCGGCGGGTACGACCTGGTGGTCGACGGCACGGACAACTTCGCGACGCGCTACCTCGTCAACGACACGTGCGCACGCCTGGGGCTGCCCTGGGTGTGGGGCTCGGTGCTGCGCGGGCACGCGCAGGTGAGCGTCTTCTGGGCCGCGGCACCGGGCGGCGGCGTCGACCTGCGCGACGTGTTCGGGGAGCCCCCGGCGCCGGGGACGGTGCCGTCGTGCGCGGAGGACGGCGTGCTCGGCGCCGTGTGCGCCGCCGCGGGGGCGGCGATGGCGGTCGAGGCCGTCAAGCTCGTGTGCGGGACGGGCCGCACGCTGCTGGGCCGCGTGGCCGTCCTGGACGCGTTCGACGCGACGTGGCGCGAGGTGCCGGTGCGCCCGGCGCCCGGGCGCGTGCCGGCACCGGTCGCGCGCGTGCCGGCCGTGGCCGTGCCGGCGGGTACCGTCGGGGACGTGACGACCGCCGACTCCCCCGACCTGACCCCCGCCGCGCTGCGCGACCTGCTCGCCGCACGCGACGCCGGCACCGCGGACGTCGACGTCGTCGACGTCCGCGAGCCCGGCGAGACCGCCGCCGGCACGCTGCCCGGGGCGCGCCTCGTGCCGCTGGGCACGTGGGCCGACGGCTCCGCGCTGGCCGACCTGGACCCCGACCGCACGCTCGTCGTGGTGTGCCGGTCGGGCATGCGGTCGGCGCGCGCGGCCGCCTACGCCCGTGCGGCCGGCGTCCGCGACGTGCGCAACCTCGACGGCGGCCTGGTCGCATGGGCGCGCGAGGTGGACCCGGGGCTCGTCGTCCCCTGACCGGGGAGCCCCGACCCGGCAGCCCTCAGGGGCGGGACCGACCTGCCCGGGCGGCCCGCCGTCAGCCGTGGTCGGCGCCCCGCACCTGCCGCACGGCGTGCAGCAGCACCGGTCCCAGCAGCTCCGCCGCGTCCCGCGCGGCACCGGTCGACCCCGCGACGTTGACGACGAACGTGCGCCCGGCGACACCGGCGACGCCGCGCGACAGCATCGCCGCCGGCACGCCGCGCGCCACGCCGTCCGCACGCAGCGCCTCGGCGACGCCGGGGACCTCCCGGTCGAGCACGCGCCGCGTCATCTCGGGCGTGCGGTCGCGCGGCGACAGGCCCGTGCCGCCCGTCGTCAGCACGAGCGCCGCGCCCGCGGCGACCGCGTCGCGCAGCGCCGCCTCGACCGGCTCGCCGTCCGGCACCACGACCGCGTCGCCGACCGTGAACCCCAGCGCGCGCAGCGCGCCGACGAGCACCGGCCCGGACCGGTCGGCGTAGACCCCGGCGGCGGCACGGTCCGACGCGGTCACGACCACGGCGTGGCCGGGCCCCGCGCCCGCGTCCTCCGGTGCGTCGGGGTGGGCGGCCGGCGTGCCGGCGGCCACGTCGGGCACGGGCTCGTCAGGCACGGTGCCAGGCGCCGCTGCGCCCGCCCTCCTTGGCCTCGACCCGCACGTCGGTGATCGACGCGGCCCGGTCGACCGCCTTCACCATGTCGACGAGCGTCAGCCCGGCGACGGCGACGCACGTGAGCGCCTCCATCTCGACGCCCGTGCGGTCCGCGGTGCGCACGCGGGCGTCGATCCGCACGCCGTCGTCCTCGACCGTGAGGTCGACCTCGACGCCGTGGATCGCGAGCGGGTGGCACAGCGGCACGAGGTCCGGCGTGCGCTTGGCCGCCTGGATGCCCGCGATCCGCGCGACCGCGAGCGCGTCGCCCTTCGGCACGCCCTCGCCGCGCAGCAGCGCCACGACCTCCGGCGTCGTCACCAGCCGGCCCGAGGCGTGCGCGGTGCGGACGGTCACGGGCTTCTCCGCGACGTCCACCATGCGCGCGGCCCCGCGCTCGTCCACGTGCGTGAGGCGCGCGGGCGCGCCGTCCTCCGGGTCGCTCACGCGTCCCCCTCCCTCAGGTCCACCACGGTCACCGGCTCCCCGGCGGGCACGTGCGTCGTGCCCGCCGGGACGTCCACGAGGGCGTCGGCGCGGGCGAGCGCGCCGAGCAGGTGCGAGCCCGGGCCGCCGACCGGCGTGGCGACGGGCGCGCCGCCGGTCCAGTCGAGCCG
>NZ_JBFTEP010000132.1:0-9424 GCF_047229365.1 Cellulomonas pasadenensis
TTTATTTTATTTTTAGACGGGCGTGAGGGGCGGTGGCGGGGTCGGCGGCGCCGCCGACGCACCCACGCCCGGCACGAGGCGCGCGTGCGCCGCCGCGACGGTGTCCGGGGTGCCCGTCGGCGTGAAGATGAGCGCGCACAGGTCCCGGTACGTGGCATCGGGGTGCGCGACCCAGTCGATGCTGCGCAGCGCCTGGTCCTGCCCGGCGGACTCGAGCAGGAACTGCCCGTAGCCGAGCAGCTGCCCGGGCAGGGACCGCGAGTACCGCATGTCCGTCACCTTGAGCAGCGGCATCATCCCGATCTGGTGGGTCACCAGGCCGGTGAGCAGGAGCATCCGCTTGTCGGTCGCGACGAACCACTCCACGCGCCACAGGAGCACCCGCCAGCCGAGCCGGGCGAGGGCCGCGAGCCACAGCCACCACAGCCACAGGGCGCGGTCGCCGAGGGTCGGCTGCAGCGCGAGCGTCGCCCACGCCACCAGCACGAACACGGCCAGGCACGTCAGCGCGGGCTCGAGCAGCTTCGCCCAGTGGCGGCGCATCGCCAGCACGACCCGCTCGCCGGGCAGCACGTACCGCCGCAGCAGCCGGTGCGACATGACGATGCGTGTCGCGCGGTCCGCGCCCATGTCGTCACCCCTCCCGCCGCGCCGCCGTGCCGCCGCCGCACCGCCCGCCTACTGCGCGAGGTTGCGGAAGAACTCCCCGAAGCCCTGGACCGCGCCCCACAGGAAGTCCCAGATCGCGCGGACGACGTCCGCCGCCCGGTCCGGGTTCGTCACGACCGCGTAGACGAGGAAGATGACGACGACCCACATGAGAATGCTCCTGGCCCTCGCCGGCATGACGCTCCCTCTCAGGTCCGCTGATCGGCGCACACAGTACCGATCGGCACGAACCCGGACAGCACGGACACGCCGGGGGCGTGCGGTTCGGGTCGGACGCGGCGGTGGCTCGCCCGGAGGGTCGTCAGCCGACGCGCACGCGCAGCAGGCGGTCGTCGCCGGGGCGGGGGTCGCCGCGGCCGTCGGTGTTGTTGGTGAGCACCCACAGCGACCCGTCGGGCGCGACCTCGACCGCGCGCAGCCGCCCGTGCTCGCCCGCCAGCAGCGGCTGCGGCGTGCCGACGCCCGCGGCGTCCTGCGCCGGGTCCGCGAGCGCCGCCGGGTCGACGGGCCGCAGCGGCACGCGCCAGAGCGTCTCGCCGCGCAGACCGGCCAGGTAGACGCCCTCGTCCGTCACGGCGAGGCCGCTGGGCGACGCCTCGTCCGTCGACCACTGCGCGACCGGGTCGACGAACCCGTCGGCCGCGCCGCCCGTGCCCTCGACCGACGGCCAGCCGTGGTCGGCGCCCGCGTGCAGCACGTTGAGCTCGTCCCAGGTGTCCTGCCCGAACTCGGCGGCGAACGCGCGGCCGTCCGGCGCCCACCCGATGCCCTGCACGTTGCGGTGCCCGCGGGTCCAGACCGGCGACGCCGGGTCGGGGTTGCCCGGCGCGGGCGCGCCGTCGGCGGTGACGCGCAGGACCTTGCCGCCGAGGCTCGCCGGGTCGGGCGCGAGCCGGGTGTCGTAGACGTCGCCGGTCGTGACGTACAGGGCACCGTCGGGCCCGAACGCGAGCCGGCCGCCGTTGTGGTTGCTGCCCCGCGGGATGCCGGTGACGACCGCGCGGGTGGGCCCGAGGGTCGTCCCGTCGAGCGTCGCGCGCAGGACCCGGTTGTCCTGCGCGGCCGTCAGGTACAGCACGAGGTCGACGGGGCCGCCCGCGGCGGCGTCGGGCACGACCGCGACGCCCAGGAGGCCGCCCTCGCCGCGCGGCACCGTGGCGGCGGCGACCTCGTCGGCGCCGGGGCCGGTCACGTCCGCCACGGCGCCGTCGGGTCCGACGACGACCAGGCGGGCGGCGTCGCGCAGCGTGACCACCGCCCGCGCGTCCGGCAGGAACGCCAGGCCCCACGGCGCGTCGAGGCCCGTCGCGACCTCCTCGACCGACGCGACCGTGACGCTGGGCACGTCGCGGACCGGGGACGTCGGCGCCGGCGACGCGGGCGCCGGGGCGGACGCGGAGGTCGCGGGGGCGGTCGCGGACGTCGTGCCCGGCGCGGTCGGTGCCTCGCCCGTGCCGGGCGAGCACGCCGTGAGCAGCGCGAACGCCGCCGCCGTGGCGGCCGCGGCCGTCCGGCGGCGGCCGGTCCCGGGCCCTGCGGTCATCGCCGTACCTCCCGTCGCGCCGCCCGGGGCGGGACGGCCGCTCCCCCAGCCTCCGCGCCCGCGCACCGACCGGCAAGGGCGCGTGTGTCAGGGCCCACGCCGCGACGGCAGGACGCGGCGGCGGGACCGCGCCGAGAATGGGCGCATGAGCGAGCAGCGGACGCAGGGCCGGCGCGCCCTGCTGGTGGTCGACGTCCAGCCCACGTTCTGCGAGGGCGGGGCCCTCGGCGTCGCGGGCGGGAACGCCGTGGCGGAGGGCGTCGCCCGGTACGCCGCCGAGCACCGCGACCGGTACGACCTCGTCGTCACGACGCAGGACTGGCACGTCGACCCGGGCGAGCACTTCTCGGACACGCCCGACTACGTCGACACGTGGCCGCCGCACGCCGTCGTCGGCACGCCCGAGGCGGACCTGCACCCGGCCCTCGCGGACCTGCGTCCCGACGTCAGCGTGAAGAAGGGCGAGTACGCCGCCGCCTACTCCGGCTTCGAGGGCCACGACCACGACGGCCGCGCGCTCGGCGCGATCCTGCGCGACGCGGGCGTCACCGAGGTCGACGTCGTCGGCATCGCCGAGTCGCACTGCGTGCGCGCCACGACGCTCGACGCCCTCGGCTTCGGCATGCGCGCCCGCGTGCTCACCGACCTCACGGTGCCCGTGACGCCCGAGCAGGGCGAGGCCGCGCGCGCCGCGATGGCGGAGGCGGGCGCCGAGCTGGTGGCGTCGACCGACCTCTGACGCGCGGGGTCGCCCGCACCGCGGGACGCCCGCTCAGCGGCCGCGCGCCGCCAGGGCCGCCGCGTAGAGCTCGCGCTTGCCGACGCCCGCCGCCTCGGCGACCCCCGCGACGGCCTCCTTGAGCCGCTCGCCGCCGTCGACGCGGCTGAGCACCTCGGGCACGAGGTCGCCCACGTCCGCGGGGCCGTCCGCCGGCGCGCCGCCGACGACCAGCACGACCTCGCCGCGGACCTCCCCGGCGTGCGCCCACGCCGCCAGCTCGGCGAGCGGGCCGCGGCGCACCTCCTCGTACGTCTTCGTCAGCTCGCGGCACACCGCGCCCGGTCGCGTGGCGCCGAACGCCTCGACCATCGCGTCGAGCGTCTCGGGCACGCGGTGCGGCGCCTCGAACAGCACGAGCGTGCGCCGCTCCCCCGCGAGCGCCGCCAGCGCCCGCGCGCGCTCCCCCGGCCGGCGCGGCAGGAACCCCTCGAACGCGAACCGGTCCGTCGGCAGGCCGGACAGCGCCAGCGCGGTGAGGACCGCGCTCGGCCCGGGCGCGACCGTCACCGGCAGGTCGGCCGCGACCGCGGCCTGCACCACGCGGAACCCCGGGTCGGACACCGCCGGCATGCCGGCGTCGCTGACGACGAGCACGGTGCCGCCGCCCGCGACCACGTCGAGCAGCTCGGTGACGCGCCCGCCCTCGTTGTGCTCGTGGTGGCTGACGAGACGCCCGCCGATCGGCACGCCGAGCCGGGCGGCGAGCGCGCGGGTGCGGCGGGTGTCCTCCGCGGCGACGACGTCCGCCTCGGCGAGGAGGCGCCGCAACCGGGCGGAGGCGTCCTCGGCGTCGCCGATGGGCGTGGCGGCCAGCACGAGCAGGCCGGTACGGGCGGGACGGTCGGTGCTCACGCCCCCCAGCCTGGCACCCGCGCGCGTGTGACCAGGTGGCGGTGACCCCGGTCACACGACGACGGTGCGGCCCTCTACGATGACCGCGTGCCGCCCACCGGAGACGACGCCGAGCGCGAGGACGCGCCGGGCACCGCCGTGCCCGGCGGTGCGGGAACGCTCCCTCCCGACGACGAGAGCGCCCCCGCGCAGCGGCAGGCGACGACGGTCGTCGCCGACCCCACGCGGCCGGAGGACGCCGACGACGCCCCGCGGCCCGAGGACGCCGACGACGCCCCGCGGCCCGAGGACGCCGACGACGGTGCGGCCGACCGGGACGCCGGTGACGACGACCTCGACGGCGGGCCCGCCGAGCCGCGTCGCACCGTGCTCCTGCGCCGCCTGCTCGGCGACGGCGCGCTCGCCCTCGACGCGACACCGCGCGACCGGCGCAACGGCTGGCTGTGGGCGCTCGCGGTCACGGTGCTCGGCGGCGTCCTGCGGTTCTGGGACCTCGCCCGCCCGCACTCGCTGGTGTTCGACGAGACGTACTACGTCAAGCAGGCGTTCTCGCTGCTGGCCCGCGGCTACGAGGCCGCGTGGGGCGACGACCCGAACGCGGCGTTCGAGAGCGGCGACACGAGCAGCCTCGGCACCGACCCCGAGTACGTCGTCCACCCCCTGGTGGGCAAGTGGATGATCGCGCTCGGCATGCAGCTGGGCGGCGGCGTCGAGAGCTCGTTCGCGTGGCGGCTGTCCGCGGCGGTCGTCGGGACGCTCGCCGTGCTCATGGTCGCGCGCATCGGCCGCCGGATCTTCGCGTCGACGGCGCTCGGCACGGTCGCCGGGCTGTTCCTCGCCGTGGACGGCCAGGCGATCGTGCACTCGCGGATCAGCCTGCTCGACCCGTTCCTCATGTTCTTCGTGCTCGCGGCGTTCGGCGCGCTCGTGCTCGACCGCGAGCAGGCGCGCCGCCGGCTCGCGGACCGCGCCGCGGCGGTGCTCGACGCCGGCGGCACCCTGCGCTGGGGTCCGGGCCTCGGCTTCCGCTGGTGGCGGCTGGCCGCCGGCGTGCTGCTCGGACTGGCCATCGGCACCAAGTGGTCGGGCATGTACTTCCTCGCGGTGTTCGGCGTGCTCACCGTGCTGTGGGACATGGCGGCGCGGCGGGGCGTCGGCGTGCGCGCCTGGCACGTGGCGGCCGTCGTCAAGGACGGCCTGCTCGCGTTCGTGGTCGTCGTCGGGTCGGCGCTGCTCACGTACGTCGCGTCGTGGACGTCGTGGTTCACCTCGGACAACGCCTGGAACCGGCACTGGGCCGAGGCCAACCCGGACCAGGGCGTGCAGTGGCTGCCGCCCGCGGCACGGTCGCTGTGGCAGTTCCACCAGGACATGTGGCGGTTCCACAACGGTCTCGAGACGCCGCACTCCTACGCGGCGCACCCCCTCGGCTGGATCGTGCAGTGGCGGCCCACGTCGTACTGGTACCCGGGCGAGATCTCCGGGCTGACGGGCCGCCAGGCGCAGGCCGCGTGCGGCGCCGACTCGTGCTCGCAGGCGATCCTGGCGGTCGGCAACCCGGTGATCTGGTGGGCCGGCGCGGCCGCGATCCTCGTCGCGCTGTTCTGGCTCGTGCGCTACCGCGACTGGCGCGCCGGCGCGGTGCTGTCCGGCATCGTCGCCGGCTGGCTGCCGTGGTTCGCGTACGCCCACCGGACGATCTTCGCGTTCTACTCGGTCGCGTTCGTGCCGTGGGTCGTGCTCACGCTCGTGTACGTCCTCGGGCTGCTGGTGGGGCCGGCGAGCCCCGACGACAGCGAGCGGGACCGGCGCGGGCGGCGGCGCGCGATCATCGGGGTCGGCGTGTTCGTCGCGGTCGTCGTGGCCGCCGGGCTGTTCTTCTACCCCGTCTGGTCGGCGTGGGTGGTGCCGTGGCAGCAGTGGCACATCCGGATGTGGCTGCCGACCTGGATCTGACGGGTCCGGGCGCGCGCCCCGCGTGCGGCGGCGCGCGCCCGGGCCTCAGGACACGGGTGCGTCCCAGACGCCCTGCGGCGAGCGGTACCAGGCGAGGCCGAGGCGGTCCCAGTACGCGCCGTGCGCCGTGAGCCGGCGCGTGAGGTCGGCGAGGTCGCGGCGCTCCGGCGCGCTCCACGCGACCTCCGCGACGGCGGCGAGGCGCGGCAGCAGCATCGTCGTGAGGTCGTCGAGCGTGCGCAGCGTCTCGGTCCACAGGGCCGCCTCGACGCCGATCACGGCGCCCTCCGGCAGGCCGGGCAGGAACTCCTCCGGCTCCCACGCGTAGGCGTCACGCAGCTCGACGTGCCCGGCCCACTCCAGGCCGAGCGGGAAGTCGGCGTCGTACTTCATGTCGAGGTACACCCGTGACCCCGGCGACAGCAGGATGCGCGCACCGCGCTCGGCCGCCGCGACGAACGGCGCCGGGTCGACGCGGTCGTCCCAGAGCTGCACCACCGTGCCCGGCGGCAGGCCGTCGACGTGCGCGACCTCCTGCCACCCGACGACCGTCCTGCCGTGCGCGGCGACGGCGTCGGCGGCGGCCCGGACCAGGCGCGCGTACTCCTCCGGCGCCATCGTCAGCACCTCGTCGCCGCCGACGTGCACGTACGCACCGGGCGTCATGCGCGCGAGGTCGCCGAACACGTCCGCGAGGAAGGCGTGCGTCGCCGGCAGGTCGTCGTGCAGGCGGGAGAAGCCGACCTCGATGCCGAGGTACTCGTCGGTGGGACGCCCGTCGGGGTTCAGCTCGCCGTACGCGTGCTGCGCCGCGTTGACGTGCCCGGGGACGTCGATCTCCGGCACGACGCGCACGCCGCGGGCCTGCGCGAACGTGAGGATCTCGTCCCAGTCCGCCGCCGAGTAGTGCCCGCCCGGGTCGCCGCCGACGGAGTGCGCGCTCGACCGGCGCACCAGCTCGGGCCGCGACGGCAGGTCGAGGCGCCACGCCTGGTCGTCCGTGAGGTGCAGGTGCAGCACGTTGAGCTTGTAGTGCCCGAGCAGGCCGATGACGACCTTGAGGTCCGGCACGCTCACGAAGTGCCGCGCGACGTCGAGCGACAGGCCGCGCCACGCGTAGCGCGGTGCGTCGACGACGCGCACGGCCGGCACCTCGACGCCGCCGTCGGGCAGCTCGCGCAGCAGCTGGCGCAACGTGACGACGCCGTGCACGAGGCCCTCGGGGGTGCGCGCGTCGAGGCGGACGCCGTCCGCTGCCACGACGACGCGGTACGCCTCGTCGCCGGGCGGCAGCGCGTCGGCGTCGCGGCCGTCACCCACGGCACCCGCGCCCGGGGCGCCCGGACCGGTGCTCGCGGCCGGCGCGTCCGGGAGCAGGCGCACGTGCACCGCGCCGGGGACGCCCGGGTCCTCGAACGCGAGCCGCACGGCGTGCCCGGCGGCGCGGCCGAGCAGGTCCGCGACGAGCACCGCGGCGGGCGTCGCCGGGTGCGCGGCGGGGTCGTCGACGGCGGCCCCCGTGGTCGCGACGACGACGGTCGTCGCCGCCGAGACCACGTACGGCGGGGCGTCCACGGGCTCGAGGACGAGGGGGGCGGGCACCACGGGCACGACGTCGGGCACGGGGACTCCTCCTGGTGGGGGGTGACGGCACCCGCAACCTACTCGCGCGGGGCGGCGCCGCGGGCGTCCGGGCCCGTCCGGCGCGCCCCGCTCGCCGTCCGCGACACGGGCCCGGAACCGCTCGAGAGGCGCACCGACCGGAAGTGCCCTAGTTTTCTCGCGTCACGGAAATTGACCCTTGACTCGATCTGAGGAGTGTGCATGGGCATCAGCGGCATCATCACCGCGATCGTCATCGGCGCGATCATCGGGGCGCTCGGTCGCCTCGTCGTCCGGGGCAAGCAGCGCATCTCGATCCTCGCGACCATCGTCATCGGCATCATCGCGGCCCTCATCGGTACGTGGCTCGCGCAGGTCGTGGGCGTCGAGACGACCGACGGCATCGACTGGATCGAGCTGGTGTTCCAGATCGGCCTCGCCGCGATCTTCGTGAGCCTCTACGCGGGCTGGGCCGGCAAGAACCGCCGCTGACCCGCACCACGGGCCGCACGGCGGCCGCCTGACGACGACGGGCCCCTCCGCCAGGAGGGGCCCGTCGTCGTGCGTGGGCAGTGCGCGGGCGGTCAGCGCCGCGTCGGCAGGGTGAGCACCTCGGCGCCGTCCTCCGTGATGGCGACGGTGTGCTCGCTGTGCGCGGTGCGGCAGCCCGTCGCGCTGCGCAGCGTCCAGCCGTCGGCGTCGGTGACGAGCTCGTCGGTGTCGGCCATGACCCACGGCTCGATCGCGAGCAGCAGGCCGGGGCGCAGCGTGTAGCCGCGGCCGGGGCGCCCGTCGTTCGACACGTGCGGGTCCTGGTGCATCGTCGACCCGACGCCGTGCCCGCCGAACTCGAGGTTCACCGGGTAGCCGGCGCCCTTGAGCACGGTGCCGATCGCGTGCGAGAGGTCGCCGACCCGTGCCCCGGGCCCCGCCGCGGCGATCGCGGCCTGCAGCGCGCGCTCCGTCACGTCGATGAGGGCGAGGCTCTCCGCCGGCCGGGCGGACCCGACGACGAAGCTGGTCGCGGAGTCGGCGACGACGCCCTGCAGGGAGACCGCGAGGTCGAGCGACAGCAGGTCGCCGTCGGCGAGCACGTAGTCGTACGGGCGGCCGTGCAGCACCGCGTCGTTGGCCGACGTGCAGATGTAGTGGCCGAACGGCCCGCGCCCGAACGAGGGGGCGTAGTCGACGTAGCAGGACTGCGCTCCCGCGCCCTCGATCATCTCGCGGGCCCAGCGGTCGATCTCGAGCAGGTTGGTGCCCACCGAGGCGCGCCCGCGCAGCGTCTGGAGGATGTCGGCGACGAGGGCACCCGTGCGGCGTGCGCGCTCCAGCTCCGTCGGGCTGAGGATCTCGATCAAGGCGGGCACCTTCCGTGCGTCCGTGGCGACGGTCCGACCACCGCGGACGGGACCCGCGGGACCGACGACGAAGGGCCCGTCCCGGAGTTCACCGGGACGGGCCCTTCTGCGGTGGAGCTGAGGGGATTCGAACCCCTGACCTTCTCATTGCGAACGAGACGCGCTACCAACTGCGCCACAGCCCCTTGGAGCGAGGAACACGTTAGCACCACCCCGGCGTCCGGCGGAAACCGGCCGCGTGTGGCGGGGCTCACGGCGTCCGCAGGCCCCTGACCGGCGGCGTCGTGCCGCGCGGGCTCACTGCCCGGCGGCCCGGCGGCGCGCCAGCACCGCGTTCAGGTCGATGCTGCCCGTGGTCTCCGCGACCGGCTCGAGCGGCGCCGCGGGCGCCGTCGGGGCCGCCTCCGCGGCGGCCTCCGCCGCCTCCTGCACCTCCGCCGACGCGTCCGCGGGACGGCGCACCGTCGACGCCTCGGCGTCGCTCTCGGCGAGCGGGGCGGGCGTCCGGCGCGGCGCCGGGGCCTTCATCGTGTACGTGGGACGCGGGACCGGCACCGGGGACCAGGCCTCGGCGTCGGCGTCGGCGGGCGCGTCCGCGGCGGCCTCGTCCGTGCGGGGCTCGTCCGTGCGGGCCGCGTCCGTGCGGGCGGACGCCGGGGC
>NZ_JBFTEP010000133.1:0-9367 GCF_047229365.1 Cellulomonas pasadenensis
GAAGAGGACACCGCAGTCGATGACGAGCAGCCGGCCGGCGTGCTCGAGCACGGCCATGTTGCGCCCGACCTCCCCCACGCCGCCGCGCGGCACGATCCGCAGACCGCCCGCGGGCCGCGGCGCCCGGCGCGGCGGTCAGGCGGCCGGCTCGGCCAGCAGCACGACGTTGTCGGTGTAGTGCCGCGTGCGGCGGTCGAAGTCGCCGCCGCAGGTGACGAGCACGAGGCGCGGCGGGCCCGTGACCGCGAACAGGTCGTCGGGCAGCGGTGCGGACTTGGGCAGGACGCGCCGCTCGACGAGGCGGTACGGCACGGTGCCGCCGCGGCCGTCGCCCACCTCGACGCGCGCGCCGAGCGGTGCGTCGAGCACGTCGGCCATGACACCGGGCCCGGTGACGGTGTCGACGTGGCCGGCGAGCACGACGGTGCCCTCGGCCGCACCGGGGAGCGCGCCCGCGAGCCACCAGCCCACCGCGCCGGGCTCGTCGGGGAGCTCGAGGGCGCCGCCGGCGCCGACCCCGACCGGGACGACGGGGACGTCGACCGCGACGTCGACGACCCGCAGCCGGTCGGGCGGCGGGGCGAGCGGGGGGACGGCCGCGACGACGGGCGGGGGGACGGCCGCGGCGGGACGGGGGACGGCGGACGCGTCGGTGGTCGACGGGTCCGCGGGTGCGGACGTCGGCGCCGGCGACCCGGCCGGCGTCGACGCCACGAGCGCGGCCGGTGCGACGTCGACGCGCGGCGGCGCGACGGCCATCCGCACGCCCGCCGTCAGGCACACGGCGCCCAGCACGGCGGCCGTCACGAGGACGGCCCGCCGCGCCGGGCGCCGGGGGGTGGGGCTCACCGCCGGCGGGCGGCCGGGGTGGTGCGGTGCGACCGGGCGACGAGCACGCCGGCCCCGGCGAGCAGCAGGCCGCCGACCAGCGACAGCGCGAGGCCCAGCGGACGCTCCGACGCCGCTGCCTGGCCGCCCGTGCCGGCGGGCACGGCGTCGACGCCGAGCTCGCGGGCGAGCATGAGCGCGTGGTCGAGGTGCCGCTGGACGACGGGCGCGGACGCCGTCGCCAGGTCCTTCACGGCCTGCTCGGACCCGGCGGCGAGCTCCCGCTCACCGAGGGCCAGCGTCGCGCGGTGCGACTCGATCTGCAGGTACAGCCAGGCGGTGTCGAAGTCCTGGCCGTCCTCGGCCTGCACCTCGGCGAGCGCCGCCTGCTGCTCGGGCGTCGGCGTGCCCGGCAGCGCGACGCCGAGCTGCTGCGCGACCGCGGTGAGCTGGGCGTCGAGCGCCGTGTGGTCGGTGACGAGCTGCTGGCCCATCTCCTTGACGCCGGGCGTCGCGGCCTCGGCGAGCGCCGCCTGGCCGGCGGCGATCTCCGCCAGGTTCCCCTGGTGGGCGGCGACGAGGAACTCCTGGTCCTGCGCATTCGGTGCGGCCGAGGCGGGCGCGGCGGCCAGCGCGAGGCCGGCGACGGCGGCCACCAGCACGGCGACCGGACGGGTGAGCTTCTTCATCGAGGTCCCCTTCGTGGACGTGCGTGGACCTGTCCACCGTGCGCCCGGCGGCGCCCGGACGCCCGTCCGGGGCGCGATCCGGGTCGCCGGTCGGCGTGTCGCCACGGTCGGGCGTGGCGCCGTGCGTGCCTCGTCGCGCGGCCGCCGTCTCGCACCGCGAGAATCCCGATGCGATCAGTCGGCTTTTTGTTCGGATGTGCCTAGGGTCGGACCGCTGCCTCGTGCCGAGGCGCACGCACCGACCGGAGGAGCACCCCGTGACCGCCGCCGTCCCCGCCGACCGCCCGGGCGCCACGCCGCCCGTCGCGGCGCCGCGGGCGCGCGAGGGCACTGCACGGACGCGGACCGGCGGGCGGGTGGGCGGGCGATGTCGCCGTCCCCGCGCCACCGCCACCCGCACGCCCTGACCCGGAGGACCCCGTGACCCACCCGACCCTGCCCCCGCCTGCCCTCGCACCCGCGGACGCGGCGCCGCCCTCGGTCGTCGCCCTCGTCGGCAACCCCCGTCCCGGCTCGCGCACGCTCGGCGCGGCGCTCGCCCTCGCCGGCACGCTCGCCCGCCGCACCGGTGCCGGTGACCCGGCCGCCGTCGACCTCGCCACGCTCGCCCCGGCGCTGCTCGGCCCCCGCACGACCGAGGTCGACGCGGCGCTCGCCTCCGTCGCGGCCGCGGACGTCCTCGTCGTCGCCACGCCGGTGCACAAGGCGTCGTTCACCGGCCTGCTCAAGGCCTTCCTCGACCTGTACGGCCCGGACGGCCTCGCGGACGTCGTCGCGGTGCCGCTCGTCGTGTCCGCCGCACCGCACCACGCCCTCGTCGGCGAGGTGCACCTGCGGCCGGTGCTCGTCGAGCTCGGCGCGACCGTCCCGACGCGCAGCCTCACGCTGGTCGACGCGGACCTCGCCGACCCGGACGCCGCGATCGAGCGCTGGTGGGTGCGGGCCGAGCGGCCGCTCGGCCGCGTCCTCGGCGCCGCGCCGCAGCCGGCGGGGGTGGCCCGGTGAGCGCCCCGACGACCGACCTGCGCGCGTTCGAGCGCGCGATCGCGGTGCATGACGAGCCCGCGCTCACCCCGGACGAGTACAAGCAGGTGTTCCGGCGGCACGCCGCGGGCGTGGCCGTCGTGACGCTGCGCGACGGCGACGCGCCCGTCGGGTTCACCGCGACCTCGGTGATCTCCGTGTCGGCGGCGCCGCCGCTGCTCGCGTTCTCCGTGGCGTCGACGTCGTCGTCGTGGCCCGCGCTGTCGCGCGCGGCGACGCTGGCGATCAGCTTCCTCACCGCCGACCACGTCGACGTGTCGACGCGGTTCGCGACGTCGGGCGTCGACCGGTTCGCCGCAGGCGGCTGGACGGCCCTGCCCACGGGCGAGCCGGTGATCGACGGCGCGCACGCGTGGGTGCGCGGCCGCGTGCTGCAGCGCACGCCCGTCGGGGACAGCTTCCTCGTCTCCGTCCGCGCCCTCGAGCACGGCGTGGGCGACGGCGAGCCGCTCGTCTACCGCGACCGCGTCTACCACCGGCTCGCCCCGCGCTGAGCCGCGGCGCGCGGACGACGAGGGGCCGCCGGGTGCACCCGGCGGCCCCTCGTGCGTCGCGTCAGCCGAACAGGCGCGGCAGCGTGCCCTCCCAGACCTCGCGCGCCTCGGACAGCGGCAGCGTGAACAGGCCGGCGATCTCCACCGCGGCCTCGTGCGCGTGGTCCGGGTCGCCCGCGACGGTGCCCGCACCCGGCGAGCACGTCTCCGCCGTCTCGCCGAGGCGGATCACCGGGACGCCGCGCGCCGTGCACAGGTCGGCGAACCGCACCTCCTCCGAGCGCGGCACCGCGACGAGCGCGCGGGCCGTCGACTCGGAGAACAGCGCCTCGAACGGGGTGACGCCGTCGCGCGCGCACAGGCCGTCGAGGTCGACCTGCACGCCGACGCCGTGCCGCAGGCTCGACTCGACGAGCGCCTGCGCGAGGCCGCCCTCGGACAGGTCGTGGGCCGCGTCGACGAGCTCGTCGCGCGCCGCGGTCGCGAGGACCTGCGCGAGCCGCCGCTCGGCGTCGAGGTCGACGCGCGGCGGCGTGCCGCCCAGGTGGTCGTGCACGACCTCGGCCCACGCGGAGCCGTCGAGCTCGCCGCGCGTCGTGCCGAGCAGGTAGACGGCCTGGCCGGGCGCCGTCCAGCCGGAGCGCACGGCGTGGGCGACGTCGTCGAGGACGCCGAGCACGCCGACGACAGGCGTCGGGTGGATCGACGAGTCGAGCTGCCCGGGCTCGCCCGTGCCGTTGTACAGCGACACGTTGCCGCCGGTCACGGGCACCTCGAGGGTCTGGCAGGCGTCGGCGAGGCCGCGGATCGCCTCGACGAGCTGCCACATCGAGTCGGGGTGCTCGGGGCTGCCGAAGTTGAGGCAGTCCGTGACCGCGAGCGGCCGCGCGCCGGACGTGGCGACGTTGCGGTACGCCTCCGCGAGCGCGAGCTGCGCGCCCGTGTACGGGTCGAGCTTCGCGAAGCGGCCGTTGGCGTCGGTCGCGAGCGCGACGCCGAGGCCCGTCGTCTCGTCGACGCGGACGACGCCCGCGTCGTCCGGCTGCGCGAGCGCGGTGTTGCCCTGCACGAAGCGGTCGTACTGGTCCGTCACCCAGGCGGGCGACGCGAGGTTCGGCGAGCCGGCCAGGCGCAGGACCGTGGCGCGCAGCTCCTCGGCCGTCGACGGGCGCGCGTAGCGCTCGCGCCCCTCGGGGGTGCTCACGGAGTCGGCGACGAGCGCGTCCTGCCATGCCGGGCGCGCGTACGGGCGGTCGTAGACCGGGCCCTCGTGCGCCACGGTCCTCGGGTCGACGTCGACGATGCGCTGCCCGAAGTGGTCGATCGTGAGGCGACCGGTGCCGGTGACCTCGCCGATGACGGCCGTCTCGACGTCCCACCGCGACGTGATCGCGAGGAACTCGTCGAGCTTCTCCGGCCGGACGACGGCCATCATCCGCTCCTGCGACTCCGACATGAGGATCTCGCCGGCCGTCAGCGTGGGGTCGCGCAGCAGCACGTTCTCGAGGTCGACGTGCATGCCGCCGTCGCCGTTGGACGCGAGCTCGCTGGTCGCGCACGAGATGCCCGCGGCGCCGAGGTCCTGGATGCCCTCGACGACCTTCGCGGCGTACAGCTCGAGGCAGCACTCGATGAGCACCTTCTCCATGAACGGGTCGCCGACCTGCACGCTCGGGCGCTTGGACGGCTTGGTGTCGTCGAACGTCTCCGACGCGAGGATCGACGCCCCGCCGATGCCGTCGCCGCCCGTGCGGGCCCCGAAGAGCACGACCTTGTTGCCGACACCCGACGCGTTGGCGAGGTGGATGTCCTCGTGGCGCAGCACGCCCAGGCACAGCGCGTTGACGAGCGGGTTGCCCTGGTAGCAGGCGTCGAACACGAGCTCGCCGCCGATGTTCGGCAGCCCGAGGCTGTTGCCGTACCCGCCGACGCCCGAGACGACGCCGTGCACGACGCGCGCCGTGTCGGGGTGGTCCACCGCGCCGAAGCGCAGCTGGTCCATGACGGCGACGGGCCGCGCGCCCATCGAGATGATGTCGCGGACGATGCCGCCGACGCCCGTCGCGGCGCCCTGGTACGGCTCCACGTAGGACGGGTGGTTGTGCGACTCGACCTTGAACGTGACCGCCCAGCCGTCGCCGATGTCGACGACGCCCGCGTTCTCGCCGATGCCGACGAGCAGGTGCTCCTTCATCGCCGGCGTCGTCTTCTCGCCGAACTGGCGCAGGTGCGTCTTCGACGACTTGTACGAGCAGTGCTCCGACCACATGACGGAGTACATGGCGAGCTCCGCCGCCGTGGGGCGCCGGCCGAGGATGTCGCGGATGCGCTGGTACTCGTCCGGCTTGAGGCCGAGCTCGGCGAACGGCTGGACCTGGTCGGGCGTCGCGGCCGCGTTCTCGACCGTGTCGGAGGCGTGCTGCGGGGTGGGCGCGTCGGCGGGGCGCACAGGTGCGGTGGTCATCGGTTCCCTCGGTGGGGGCCCGGGCACCGGGGGCGGCTCGCCCTCACCGGGCCTCGCCCCACCAGTCCCGCGCCGCGGGTCGGCAGACGGGCCCAGCGTACCGGCGCGGACCGGTCGCCCGGCCGCGCCGTCCCGCGTCGTGGGCGCGCCGCCGTCCCGGTGGGTGGGGGTCACCGGGACGACGGCGCGGTCGTGCGGTCGTGCGGTCGTGCGGTCGTGCGGTCGTGCGGTCGTGCGGTCGTGCGACGGTCAGCGGGTCGGGAAGCTGTCCGCCGTCATGATCCGGCTGCGGACGAACTGGCCGGACTGCGTGAGCTGCGACGTGCCGTAGCTCGAGCCGGCGCACGTGCCGGGCCGGAACGCGGCGCTGCTCTCGTTCGCGTCGGAGTACGTCCAGTTGACGTGGCTGATCTTGAGGGAGTCGAGCAGGTCGAGCCACGCGGTCGAGCTCGCGAGGTCGACGGTGCCGCCGCCGGTCGCGCTGGTCGTGCCCCACTCGGAGACGAACAGCGGCAGCCGCTGCGCCGCGCTGCGCACCTCGGCGCGGTAGTTGTCGAGGTGCGACGCCGCGTAGAAGTGGAACGTGTACATGATGTTGTCGAACGCGAGCGGGTTGGCCACGATCTCGGCCGAGGTCGAGCCGTTGGAGACGCCGAGCGACGACCAGCCGCGCGTGCCGACGAGGATCACCGCGTCGGGGTCGGCGGCCTTGATGATCGGGATCACCTGGTTCGCGTAGGTGCGGATCTGCTCCCACGTGACGCCGTTCGGCTCGTTCGCGATCTCGTAGACGACGTTCTTCTTGGCGGCGTTGCGCGTGGCGACATTCCGGAAGAAGGTCTTCGCGTTCTCCAGGTTCACGTTCGGGTCACCGGGCGTGAGCGTGTGGAAGTCCACGATCGCGTACATGCCCCGCCGCTCGGCCTCGTCGACGAGGGAGTTGACGCGCGCGGTGAACCCGGGCGGGTCGGTGACGTACCCGTCCTCGTTGACGTACATCGCGATGCGGAAGACGTCGGCCTTCCAGTCGTTCGCGAGCGTGTCGAGCGAGGCGGTGTTGTAGCAGCCCGGGAACCACTGCAGGCCGTGCGAGCTGATGCCGCGCAGCTGGATCGGCCTGCCGTACTGGTTGCAGAGGTTCACGCCGCACACGCGCAGCTGGCCGTTGATCGCGACGGGCGTCGTGCCGGTCGGCTGCTGGGGCGTGGTCGTGGGCGTGGGTGTCGGGGTGGGCGTCCGGGTCGGCGTCGAGGTCGGGGTCCCGGTGGTCGAGCCCGTGCAGGCGACGCCGTTGACGGTGAACTGCGTCGGGACGGCGTTGGACCCGCTCCACGAGCCGTTGAAGCCGAAGCTCGCCGTGCCGCCGGTGCGGACGGAGCCGTTCCAGCCGGAGTCCCGCACGGTCACGGCGCTGCCCGACTGGGTGGCGGTCCCGTTCCACGCCTGCGTGACCCGCTGACCGGACCCGAAGGTCCAGCCGACGGTCCAACCCGTCAGCGGGTCGCCGAGGTTGGTGATCCTCACGTCGGCGCCGAACCCGCCGCCCCACTGGTTCGTGATGGTGTAGTCGACCCGGCAGCCGGCCGCGGCCTGCGCCGACGTGGCGGTGATCGTGCCGATCCCCGTCACCGCCAGCAGGACCGCGGACAGCAGGGCTGCCGCCCTGGTGCGCTGGGACATGCGTCTCCTCGAAGGGTGTGCGCGCGGTGCCGCGCCCCGCTCCGCCGCGGGGCCCGCAGCGGTCGCCGCGTCGAGGACCGAGGGTGCGCCGCGCGGGCGTCCGCGGCCAGTCCCCGGAGGACATCGAATCGTTTCGGGCGCGGTGGCGTGCCGGACGCGCCACCCGCCCGGGGCGCGCGCCCCGGTCACGCGCGCAGCCGCTTCTCGACGGCCGTCCAGCCACGGGCGCGCACGGTCAGCCGCACGTCCGCGAGCTGCGCGGTCAGCGCGGCCGCCCGCTCGGCCACGGCGTCCGCCGCCGCGCGGCCCACGTCGTCGAGCAGCTCGACGGCCACCTCGCCGTCGGCGCGCTGCACCCAGCCGCCGACGACCCGTCCGTCCACCCAGACCGTGGGCCCCGCGTTGCCGTTGCGGTCGTAGACCTGCTCCCGGTGCGGGCCGAGGAACGGGTCGCGGTGCCTCCAGCCCATCGCCGTCGGGTCGAGCGCGGGCAGCAGCGCGACCCACGGGTCGGGCGGCGCGACCTCGTCGGCGTCGTCCGCGAGCAGGACGCCGGGCGCGCCGTCCTCGAGCACGACGTCGACGGTGTCGAGCGCCGCGAGCGCGGCCTTCGTGCGTGCGACCGTCCACCCCGCCCACCACTGCAGGTCCGCCGGCCGCGCGGGCCCGTACGCGTGCAGCCACCGGCGCGCGAGCGTCGCCGCGGCCTCCGCGGTCGCAGGCGCCGGACCGAGCTCGCGCCAGTGCGCCGGCGTCGTCCACCGGAACTGCGGCGCCGCCCAGCCGCCGACCTGCCGCCCGCGCAGGACCCGCCCCTCGGCGGAGAGCGTCGTGAGCAGGCGGCTCGCCACGCTCTGCGTGGTCTCGTACTTCTTGCCGGGCTCCAGCGTGACGCGCGTCGCGAGCAGCGGGTCGGCCGCGGCGAGCTCGGGGGCCGTCGCCTCGCCGACGGCGGCGATCGCGGCGAGCAGCGCCCGCTCGGCGCGGGCGACCCAAAGGCCCGGGTCGTCCGTGACCCCCGACGCGACGAGCAGCTGGTGCAGGATCCTGCGCTGCTGGACGGCCACCGTGTCGCCGGCGGCGACGAACGCCGTCGCGGCCAGGTCGTGCGGCACGGCGAAGAGCGTGCGTCGCATGGCGAGCACGCGGATCAGGTCCCGGTCCTCGTACAGCGCCCGCTCCACGTCCGCCGGCGTCGCGCCGGGCGTGCGTGCGAGCGCGGACAGGACGGTGGACGCCGGGTCCGTGCTGTGCAGCGCGACGACGGCCCGCGCCGCCGCGACGGGGTCCGGGGCACCGTGCCCGGGCGCGAGCGCGTGACGGCGGCCGAGCCGGGCGCGCCGCTCGGCGGCGGACACGGACCTGGGCACGCCGGTGGTCGTCACACCGCGGACGCTAGCGGGCACCCCCGACAGCGCCGCGCCCTGCGCCGGCGCCACCGCCGGGTCACCGGTACGTCGCTGACCTGCGGCTCCGTGAGAGAACCGTCATGTCCGTTCCGTCCCGTGCGCCCCATCGGTCCCGATACGCTGCCGTCGCCGCGCCGGTACGCCGGGCGGTCCCCCCGTCCTCCGGCGTGGTCGGCGCACGCCCGCGCCCGCTCGCCCGCACGTCCCCGAACGAGGTCCGATGCACCCCCGCACCGCCGCGGCAGCCGCCGTCCGACCCGCGCTCGGCACCGCCGCGCTCACGCTCGCCGCGTCCGCCGCGCTCCTCGCCGCGACCGCGACGGGCGCCGCCGCCGGGTCGGACGCCCCGACGCCGTACCGCGTCACCGCCACGGGTCTGGAGCTGCCGACCGGGCAGGTGCTGGCCGAGCACGCGCACCTCAACGTGCTGTGGACCTCGGCGACCGGTGCGGGTGCGGGTGCGACGAACGTGCACCTCGAGGGCGCCGGGACGCGGTGGCACGACCTCGTGGGTGCGGCGTCCGTGACGTGGGAGCGCCTGGGTCTGCCCGCCGACGCGTGCGTCCGCTGGGTGCAGGTCGCCGGGTTCGACGAGCACTTCGGCGAGGGCGGGCAGGCACCCGTGTGCCGGACGGCCTCCCCCGCACCCGCGGTCCCCGCCCCGGCGGCGCCCGCTCCGCAGCCCGCCGCACCGGTCCCGGCTCCGGCGGCGAGCGCGCCGGCGCCCGCCGCGCCGCCGGCCGACGCCGCTCCTGCCCC
>NZ_JBFTEP010000134.1:0-9343 GCF_047229365.1 Cellulomonas pasadenensis
AGCCCGAGGCGGGCGGCCGCTCGCGTCGCCGCGGTCGCGGCGGGCGGGGGCGCAGCCGCCGCGCGGTCGACGACGCCGCCGAGCAGGACGCCGGGCAGGACGCCGGGCAGGACACTGTCCAGGACGCGCAGGACGACACCACCGGGTACCCGGGTGCCGGCACGGCGGACGACCAGGACGCGACGCCCGCCGTCGCGGACGACGTCGCCGCGGACGCCGAGGCGGACCTCGACGACGCCGACGGCGACCAGGACGACGAGGGCGCGCCGCGACGTCGCCGCCGCCGCGGTGGCCGCGGTCGCCGGGGCCGCGCCGAGACGGCCGGTGCCGAGGGCGACGAGGACGCGGACGCCGCCGACGGCGACGCCGACGCCGACACGGACGCCGAGCAGGAGGCCGACACCGCCGAGGACGCGGGCGACGACGAGCAGGGCGGCTCGAGCCGTCGCCGCCGCCGGCGCCGTCGCGGTGCCCGGGGCGAGGCCGCGGAGGAGCCCCGTCGCGCGCGCACCGCGGGCGACGAGGTCACCGCGCTGCGCGGGTCGACGCGCCTCGAGGCGAAGCGTCAGCGCCGCCGCGAGGGCCGCGACGCCGGTCGCCGGCGCCAGATCATCACCGAGGCGGAGTTCCTCGCCCGGCGCGAGTCCGTCGAGCGGTCGATGATCGTGCGCGAGCGGCACGGTCGCACGCAGATCGCGGTGCTCGAGGACGGCGTCCTCGTCGAGCACTACGTGTCCAACCAGGCGCAGTCGTCGATGGTCGGCAACGTCTACCTCGGCCGCGTGCAGAACGTGCTGCCGAGCATGGAGGCCGCGTTCGTCGACGTCGGCAAGGGCCGCAACGCCGTGCTGTACGCCGGCGAGGTCAACTGGGACGCCGCCGGCCTCGAGGGTCAGCCGCGCCGCATCGAGCAGGCGCTGAAGTCGGGCGACCCGGTGCTCGTGCAGGTGACGAAGGACCCGATCGGCCACAAGGGCGCGCGCCTGACGAGCCAGATCACGCTGGCCGGCCGCTACCTCGTGTACGTGCCGGGCGGCGGCATGACCGGCATCAGCCGCAAGCTCCCCGACACCGAGCGCTCGCGCCTCAAGAAGATCCTGCGCGACGTCGTCCCGGACTCGGCGGGCGTCATCGTGCGCACCGCGGCCGAGGGCGCCAGCGAGGAGGAGCTGCGCGCCGACGTCGTGCGCCTGCAGGGGCAGTGGGAGGCCATCGAGAAGAAGGCCCGCACCGCGTCCGCGCCGGCGCTGCTGCAGGGCGAGCCCGACATGGCCATCCGCGTCGTGCGCGACATCTTCAACGACGACTTCTCCTCGCTCGTCGTCGAGGGCGACGAGGCGTGGACGACGATCTCGACGTACATCGGCGAGCTCGCGCCCGACCTCGCGGCGCGCATCTCGAAGTGGACGGGCACGCAGGACGTCTTCTCGGTGCACCGCGTCGACGAGCAGCTCGCCAAGGGCATGGACCGCAAGGTCTGGCTGCCGTCGGGCGGCTCGCTCGTCATCGACCGCACCGAGGCGATGACCGTCGTCGACGTCAACACCGGCAAGTTCACCGGCGCCGGCGGCACGCTCGAGGAGACGGTGACGCGCAACAACCTCGAGGCGGCGGAGGAGATCGTCCGCCAGCTGAGGCTGCGCGACATCGGCGGCATCATCGTCATCGACTTCATCGACATGGTGCTCGAGTCGAACCGCGACCTCGTGCTGCGGCGGCTGGTCGAGTGCCTCGGGCGCGACCGGACGAAGCACCAGGTCGCCGAGGTCACGTCGCTCGGCCTGGTGCAGATGACCCGCAAGCGCGTCGGGCAGGGCCTCGTCGAGGCGTTCAGCGAGACGTGCGAGCACTGCCACGGGCGCGGCTTCGTCGTGCACACCGACCCGGTCGAGAAGAACGGCCGTCCGGACGCCGGTGCGCCGCAGGCCGCCGAGGGCGAGTCGAAGCGTGCACGCCGCAAGCGCGGCAACGGCGGCGGCACCGCCGAGCCCGCGCCCGCCGCGGCGACCGTGCCGGTGCTGCCCGAGGCGCGGGAGGCCGTCAAGGCCACGCTCGCCACGATCGCGGCGGCCGCGGCGCACGCCCACGAGCATGAGCACGAGGCCGGCCACGAGCAGAGCCACGAGCACGAGCCCGGCGCCGCCGGGACGACGACGCGCACGGTCGTGAGCGAGCGCCGCGTCGCGGACACGGCCGTCGGTGCGGTGCGGGCCGAGGGTGCGGGGGAGGGCGACGCGCCCGAGGGCGCGGTGCCGGCGGGGACCGCGCTCGAGGAGACGGTGCTCGAGGAGACGGTGCTCGACGTCACGACCGAGGTCGTGGTCGAGGCCGGTCCCGACGCGCCCGCCGGTGCGCAGCCGGCGCTCGACGTGCTGGCCGAGCTGGCCGCCGCGGGCGTGGCGGCCTCGCCGCGGCGCCGCGCGTCGCGGCGGGCGGGCCGGGCGGCCGGTGCTGCGCACGCCGACGCCGGTGCGTCGGTCGCGGCGCCGGAGACGGTCCGTGCGCCGGAGACGGTCGCCGTCCCGGAGGCCGCGGCCGAGCCGGGTGACGACGCCGTCCTGGAGCTGCACGCCGTCGCGCCGGAGGTCTTCGACGCCCCGGCGGACGACGCGGCCGACGACGACGCGCCCGACGCGGCGGTGACCGACGCGGACGCGCCGGACGCCGAGGCGCCGGACGCCGACGCCAACGGCGACGCGGACGCCGACGCGCCCCGCGCCCCGGTGGCCGACGACGAGTGACGTCCGCCGCGGACGTGCGGCAGCGCACGTCCGCGGCGGTTTGACCCGGCGGGACGGGGTCCGTACCCTAGAACGTCGGTGCGCCGCGTGCGCGCCGGTGCGTCCACGCCCCTCGGGCAGGCGTCCCGGTGCCGGTGCACGCGCCGTCGATCCGCCGACGCGAACCCCTCGCCCTCGTGGCCGGGTGGTGCGCGGGCACCGGCGGTGACGTTCACCGAACGAGCAGTACCGAAGGTCCGACGAGCAGAGATGAGCAGCAACGTGGTGTACGCGATCGTGAAGGCCGGCGGCCGCCAGGAGAAGGTCGCCGTCGGCGACGTCGTCGTCGTCGACCGCCTCTCCGCGGGGACGGGGTCGACGGTCCAGCTGCCGGCTCTCCTGCTCGTGGACGGCGAGAAGGTCACGACGGACGCCGCGGCGCTCGCCGCGGTGACCGTGACGGCGGAGGTCGTGCGGGACGAGAAGGGTCCCAAGATCGACATCCTCAAGTACAAGAACAAGACCGGGTACCGCAAGCGCCAGGGTCACCGCCAGAAGCTGACCCGCCTGAAGGTCACCGGCATCCAGTGACCCGGGGCCGCGCGAGCGGCACCTCCCCGTCGTCCCGCAGCAAGAGAGCAGGTCAGTCATGGCACACAAGAAGGGCGCGAGCTCCTCGCGCAACGGTCGCGACTCGAACGCGCAGCGCCTCGGCGTGAAGCGCTTCGGCGGTCAGGTCGTCAAGGCCGGCGAGATCATCGTCCGCCAGCGCGGCACGCACTTCCACCCGGGCGCCAACGTCGGCCGCGGTGGCGACGACACGCTGTTCGCGCTGACCGCCGGTGCGGTCGCGTTCGGCACGCGTCGTGGCCGCAAGGTCGTCGACATCGTCGCGGCGGACGTCTGAGCCGCGACGCACACAGCACTCGACGGAGGGGCGCACCGGTGCGGTGCGCCCCTTCGTCGTGTGTGACCATCGTCGGGACGGCAGGCGGCACGACGCCGCCGCCGACCGGCAGCGCGAGAGGGCGGCGCGACCGCCGCGGCCCCGCGCGAGACGAGCAGGCGCGCACGCGCCGAGGAAGGACACACCGTGGCGACGTTCGTCGACCGGGTCGTGCTGCACGCGACCGGCGGTGACGGTGGGCACGGCTGCGCGTCCATCCACCGCGAGAAGTTCAAGCCCCTGGCGGGCCCCGACGGCGGCAACGGCGGCAACGGCGGGTCGGTGATCCTCGAGGTCGACCCGCAGGTCACGACCCTGCTGCCGTTCCACCACCTGCCGCACAGGCACGCCGGCAACGGCGGGCAGGGCATGGGCGACCACCGCAGCGGCGCGACCGCGGAGGATCTCGTCCTCGGCGTTCCCGACGGCACGGTCGTGAAGTCGCCCGACGGCGAGGTCCTCGCCGACCTGGTCGGCGCGGGCGCGCGCTACGTCGTGGCCGCGGGCGGCCGCGGCGGTCTCGGCAACGCCGCCCTCGCGTCGCCGCGCCGCAAGGCGCCCGGCTTCGCGCTGCTCGGCGAGCCGGGCGACTCGGCGGACGTCGTGCTTGAGCTCAAGACGATCGCCGACGTGGCGCTCGTCGGGTTCCCGAGTGCCGGCAAGTCGAGCCTGGTCGCGGCGATCTCCGCCGCGCGGCCGAAGATCGCCGACTACCCGTTCACGACGCTCGTGCCGAACCTCGGCGTCGTGCAGGCCGGCGACGCGCGCTACACGGTCGCCGACGTGCCGGGCCTCATCCCGGGGGCGTCGCAGGGCAAGGGCCTCGGCCTGGAGTTCCTGCGGCACATCGAGCGCTGCGCCGTCGTCGTGCACGTGCTGGACTGCGCGACGCTCGAGCCGGGGCGCGACCCGATCAGCGACCTCGACGTCATCGAGGCCGAGCTGGCCGCGTACGCCGAGGACCTCGAGGTCGCCGCGGGTGGCGTGCCGCTCGCCGACCGGCCGCGCGTCGTGGTGCTGAACAAGATCGACGTGCCCGAGGCGCGCGACCTGGCGGACCTCGTCCACGAGGAGCTCGAGGGCCGCGGCCTGCCGGTGTTCGAGATCTCGACCGCCAGCCACGAGGGCCTGCGTCCGCTCACGTTCGCGCTCGCCGAGCGCGTCGAGCAGGCGCGCCGCGCGGCGCCGGCCGCCGAGCCGACGCGCGTCGTGCTGCGTCCGCGGGCCGTCGACGACTCCGGCTTCACGGTGACGCGCCGCGAGGCCGCCGGGCAGGTGTGGTTCGCGGTGCGCGGCGAGAAGCCCGAGCGCTGGGTGCGCCAGACCGACTTCGCGAACGACGAGGCCGTCGGCTACCTCGCGGACCGGCTCGCGCGGCTGGGCGTCGAGGACAAGCTGTACGAGGCCGGCGCGGTCGCGGGCGACGAGGTCCGCATCGGGCCCGAGTCCAACGCGGTGGTGTTCGACTGGGAGCCGACGCTGCTCACGGGGTCCGAGCTGCTCGGCGGGCCGCGCGGCACCGACCTGCGGCTCGAGGACCGCTCCCGTCCGACGCGCGGCGAGAAGCGCCAGGAGTACAAGGAGCGCATGGACGCCAAGTCCGCCGCGCGCGCCGAGCTGTGGACGGAGCGCGAGCAGGGCGTCTGGACCGAGCCGGAGTGACGCACGTCGCCGGCGCGCGGGCGTCCGCGCGCCGGAAAGGCGTCGGGGGCGCGCGCCCGCGGCGGGCATCATGGGCGCGTGACCTCCGCCGCCCTGCTGGGCCGTGACCAGCTGCCCGCCGCCGGCCGGCTCGTCGTCAAGGTCGGCTCCTCGTCGCTGACCACGCCCGACGGGCACCTCGACCCGGACCGCCTGCGGGTGGTCGTCGACGTGCTCGCCGAGCGACGCGCGGCGGGCACGCAGGTGGTCCTCGTGTCGTCCGGTGCGATCGCGGCCGGCATCGGCCCGCTCGGCCTGGCGGCGCGCCCCCGCGACCTGGCGACGCAGCAGGCGGCCGCGTCGGTGGGGCAGGGGCTGCTCGTCGCGCACTACACGCGCGCGTTCGCGGCGCACGGCCTGCGGGTCGCGCAGGTGCTGCTGACGGCCGAGGACACGTGGCGGCGCGGGCAGTACCGCAACGCGCACCGCGCACTGACCCGGCTGCTGGACCTGGGCGTCGTGCCGATCATCAACGAGAACGACGCGGTCGCCACCGACGAGATCCGGTTCGGCGACAACGACCGCCTCGCGGCCCTCGTCTCGCACCTCGTGCACGCGGACGCGCTCGCGCTCCTCACCGACGTCGACGCGCTCTACACAGGTCCGCCGTCGCGGCCGGGCTCGCGCCGGATCGCCGAGGTCCGCGGGCCCGCCGACGTGGAGGGCGTGGACGTGTCCGCGCGCGGCAGCGCCGTCGGGACGGGCGGCATGGTCACGAAGCTCGACTCGGTCGCGATCGCGACGCAGTCCGGCATCCCGGTCGTCCTCACGTCCGCCGCGCTGGCGGGGCGCGCGCTCGCCGGCGACGACGTCGGGACGTGGTTCGCCGCGACCGGCCGTCGGGCGTCGATCCGGCGCCTCTGGCTCGCGCACGCCGCGCGCACGCACGGGCGGCTGGTGCTCGACCCGGGGGCCGTGCGCGCGGTCGTCGAGCGCGGCACGTCGCTGCTGCCGGCGGGCGTCACGGACGTCGAGGGGGCGTTCGAGGCGGGCGACCCGGTGGAGCTCGTCGACGCGGCGGGCGCCGTCGTCGCCCGCGGCCTCGTGTCGTACGCCGCGGACGAGGTGCCGCAGCTGCTCGGGCGCTCGACCGGCGACCTCCGCGACGCGCTCGGCCCCGGGTACGACCGCGAGCTCGTGCACCGCGACGACCTCGTCCTGGTGCGCCGCCGGCGCTGACCGCGGCGCCGCGCGGCGCACCGCCGGACGCCAGGTGGACGCCCGCGGCGGGCGGGGGAGCGCGGACTACCCTGGGCGCATGACGACGTCGCTCGAGCCCGCCGCTCCGTCGACCGCAGCTCCGTCGACCGCCACGGCGGCGGTCCCGGCGCCCGCCGGGGACGCGACCGCGACGCCGGCGGCCGAGGGCGTGCTCGCGGTCGCGCGCCGCGCGAAGGTCGCCGCTCGCAGCCTCGCGACGGCCACCCGCGCCACCAAGGACGCCGCCCTGCACGCCATGGCCGACGCGCTGGTCGCCGCGGCGCCGGCGATCGTCGAGGCGAACGCGCAGGACCTTGTGCGCGGCCGCGAGTCGGGCATGTCGGCGGGTCTGCTCGACCGCCTCGCGCTCGACCCCGCGCGCATCGGCGCCATCGCGGACGCCCTGCGCGAGCTCGCCGCCCTGCCCGACCCCGTCGGCGAGGTGGTCCGCGGGTCGACGCTCCCCAACGGGCTGCGCCTGCGCCAGCTGCGGGTGCCCATGGGCGTCGTCGGGATGATCTACGAAGCGCGTCCGAACGTGACGGTCGACGCCGCCGGGCTCGCGCTCAAGAGCGGTAACGCGGTCGTGCTGCGCGGCGGCTCGGCCGCGGCGCGCAGCAACGAAGCCGTCGTCGCGGTGCTCGCCGGGGCGCTCGAGCAGCAGGGGCTGCCGGGGGACCTGGTGCAGTCGATCGACGCGTGGGGCCGGGAGGGCGCCGTCGCGCTCATGCACGCGCGCGGCCTCGTCGACGTCCTCGTCCCGCGTGGCGGCGCCGACCTCATCGCCACCGTGGTGCGCGAGTCGACCGTGCCCGTCATCGAGACGGGCGTGGGCAACGTGCACGTGTACGTCGACGCGAGCGCCGACCCCGTGGTCGCGCTGCCGATCCTGCTCAACGCCAAGACGCAGCGCGTGGGCGTCTGCAACGCCGCCGAGACGCTGCTCGTGCACCGGGACGCGGCGGCCGGCTTCCTGCCGTCCGCGCTGACGGCCCTCGCCGACGCCGGCGTCACGGTGCACGGCGACACGCGCACGCAGGAGCTCGCACCCGACGGCGTCGCGGTGGTCCCCGCGACGGACCACGACTGGGCCACCGAGTACCTCGCGCTCGACCTCGCGGTGCGTGTCGTCGACGACCTCGACGCCGCGCTGGAGCACATCCGCACCTGGAGCTCCGGGCACACGGAGGCGATCGTCACGCGCGACCTCGCCGCGAGCGAGCGCTTCGTCGCCGAGGTCGACTCGGCCGCGGTGATGGTGAACGCCTCGACGCGGTTCACCGACGGCGGCCAGCTCGGGCTCGGCGCAGAGATCGGCATCTCCACGCAGAAGCTGCACGCCCGCGGCCCGATGGGGCTCGCCGAGCTCACCACGACCAAGTGGGTCGTGCACGGGGACGGGCACGTGCGCGGCTGACGTGCCCGCCGGGCCGCGCCACCCGTGCGACACTGGGGGGCCGCGGCGCGGTCCGCCCACGGGGCTCGACCGGTCACCGCGACGCAGGACCCGGCACCGTTCCGGGGTACAGCACCGTCACGCGACGACACCAGGAGGACGACGTGCACGCCACCCTGATCGCCGCGGCCGAGGAGGCCGCAGCCCACGGGACCGAGCTCCCCTTCCCGCCCGCCGTCTTCGGCATCGGCGGTTTCGTCGGCCTCCTGGCGCTGCTGCTCATCACCTACGCCTTCCGCAGCGTCGGGTCGCGCCACTGACGGTGCTGCCCGCATCGGAGGGTCGCGTGCGCCTGGGGGTCATGGGCGGCACGTTCGACCCCGTCCACCACGGCCACCTCGTCGCGGCGAGCGAGGTCGCCGCGCGCTTCGGCCTCGACGAGGTCGTGTTCGTGCCCACGGGGCAGCCGTCGTTCAAGCAGGACTCGGTCGTCACCGAGGTCGAGCACCGCTACCTCATGACGGTGATCGCGACGGCGTCGAACCCGCGGTTCACGGTGAGCCGCGTCGACGTCGACCGCGCGGGCCTGACCTACACGGTCGACACGCTGCGCGACCTCAAGGCGGAGCGTCCGGACGCCGACCTCTACTTCATCACCGGTGCCGACGCGATCGCGCAGATCCTCACGTGGAAGGATGCTGCCGAGCTCTTCGACATGGCGCGCTTCGTGGCGGTCACCCGTCCCGGGCACGCGTTGTCCGTCGCCGGCCTGCCCGAGGGGCGGGTCGACGTCCTGGAGATCCCCGCGCTGTCGATCTCCTCGACGGACGTGCGAGCCCGCGCTCGTGCAGGGGAGCCGGTGTGGTACCTCGTCCCCGACGGGGTGGTCCAGTACATCGCCAAGCACAGGTTGTATCGAGGTCGTGATGAGTGAACCCGGAGAGCGCCGCCGCCGTCGCGAGATGGAGCGCGCCGCCCTGGACGGCGGTACGCCGGCCCCCGGCCCCGCCGCCGGACCGTCGTCCCCGGTGACGCCAGAGGGTGGTGAGTCGCCCCTGCCGGGCTCGCGCCGGGCGATGCGCAGCCGGCTCGTGACGCCGCCGAGCGGGACGTCCGCGTCGCCGCAGCCCGCCGGGACGCCCTCCTGGACGGCCGGCACGCCGGGGCCGTCCGCCCGCGGCCCCGTGCCCGCCGCTGGGCCCGCCCCGACCTCGCCGGCCGACGCGTCGCGGTCGCGGCGCTCGTACCGCGACCCCTCGCTCGACCCCACGGCCGGACCGCGTCCCGCGCCGGCCGGGACCCCTCGCCCTGCGCCCGCGCAGCCGCCGCGACCGGTGGCGGCGCCGCCGTCGTCCGCCCCCGGCCCCCGCTCGGGTGCAC
>NZ_JBFTEP010000135.1:0-9297 GCF_047229365.1 Cellulomonas pasadenensis
CGAACTACCCTCTCATTGCATCGTCGGCAGCGTCAGTTGTGTTTAAGTGACCGCGCCCGTCGTCCGCGACACCGCCGCGCCGGCCCCCGGCGCGGCCTCGCCCGCACCCGACGCCCCCGACGGTGGCCACGAGCCGGGGGCGACCCGGTAGGTTCGCACCCGATGACCACCGTCGACTCCGCCGCGCTGCTCTTCGACGGCCCCTGGCAGCACCGCTTCGTCACCGCGAACGGCGCCCGGTTCCACGTGACCGTCACGGGCGAGCAGGATGCGCCGCTCGTCCTGCTGCTGCACGGCGTGCCGCAGTTCTGGTGGGCGTGGCGCCACCAGCTGCCGCTGCTCGCGGCCGCCGGCTACCGCGTCGCCGCCATGGACCTGCGCGGCACCGGCGGCTCGGACAAGCCGCCGCAGGGCTACGACGTGCCGACGCTCGCCGCCGACGCGGCCGGCGTCATCCGGTCGCTCGGGGAGTCGGACGCCGTCGTCGTCGGCAGCGGCACCGGCGGCGACGTCGCGTGGGCGACCGCCGCGGCGCACCCCGACGTCGTGCGGGCCGTCGGTGTGCTCGCCTGCTCGCACCCGCTCGACCGGGTCGTCGACCCGCGCAGCGCGCCCCACCCCGCGGCGGCCGCGGTGCTCGCGTTCACGCAGCTGCCGTCCCTGCCCGAGCGCGCGGTCGTCGAGGGGGACCTCGTCGAGCGCATGTTCACGCAGTGGGGCGGCATCCCGGGGCGGCCCGACGCATCGGCCGTCGACACCTACCGCCGCGCGCTGCGCGTGCCGTTCGCCGCCCACAGCCAGCTCGAGCAGGTGCGCTGGCTCGTGCGCTCGACGCCGCGCCCCGACGGACGCCGCTACCGCGCCCTGCTGCGCGCCGCGCGGCCCGCGCCGGTGCTGCAGGTGCACGGCGCGCGCGACGGCCTGCGGCCCGCGGCCCACGCGCCGCTGCGGACGCCGACGCGGGTGGTCGCGGCGCCGTACCGGTACGAGCTGCTGCGCAGCGGCGGGCACTTCCTCACGGACCAGGCGCCCGAGCAGCTGGGCGAGCTGCTCGTCGACTGGCTCGCCGAGGTCGACGGCGCCCGCGCCCGCGGCCGGCGCCTGGGAGGGTGAGCGTCAGCCCTTGAGCATCGCGGCGGCGCGCTCGGGGTCGTTCTCCCCGATGCCCGCCGACGGGCACAGCGCCGCCACGGGGCACGCCCCGCACGCCGGCCGCCGGGCGAAGCACGTGCGCCGCCCGTGGAAGATCAGCCGGTGGCAGGCCATGGTCCAGTCGCGGCGCTCGAGCAGCGGCTGCAGGTCCTTCTCGACGACCAGCGGGTCGTCGCTGGTCGTGTAGCCGAGCCGCTGCGACAGGCGCGCGACGTGCGTGTCGACGGTGATGCCCGGGATGCCGAAGGCGTTGCCGAGGACCACGTTGGCGGTCTTGCGCCCGACGCCCGGCAGCGTGACCAGGTCCTCCAGGCGCGCCGGCACCTCGCCGCCGAACCGTTCGACGAGGGCCTGGCCGATGCCGAGGACCGCCCGTGACTTCGCCCGGAAGAACCCGGTGGGCCGCAGGATCTCCTCGAGGTCCCGGACGTCGGCACCGGCCAGCGCCGCCGCGTCGGGGTACCGGTCGAACAGCTCGGGCGTCGTCTGGTTCACCCGCACGTCGGTCGTCTGCGCCGACAGCACGGTCGCGATCAGCAGCTCGAACGGGGAGCGGAAGTCCAGCTCGCAGCGCGCGTCCGGGTACCGCTCGGCGAGCGCCCGGTCGACGCGTCGGGCTCGCCGGGTGCGGGCGAGCGGCGTCTCGGGGCGGCGGGGGTCCACGCGGGCAGGGTACGCCGGGCCGGGTCGGCGCACCGGGCCGCCGCACAGCGCCGCGGCACCGGGTCCTGCCGCCGGTCGGGCGGGTCGCGCGGCCGGTCGTGCCCCGGCGGGGCGGCGGGCGGTTCGCACTGGTCTGGGCGGGTGACGTACGCCGCACCCGCGCACGGATCGTTCAAGTCCGGGGCGAAGCGGGCCGATCCGCTCCGACGTGACGTCCCGCGTCGAGCACCCGCTCCACGACCTCCGGCAGGAGCGGCGTGCCCTGCGCGCCGAACGTGCCCGCGTCGGCTGGTGGCGCCGCGTCGTGCGCGCGCGCATGGACCTCGTCGTCGCGAGCGCCGCGCGGCCCGACGACCTCGGCGCCGGCATGACGTTCAGCCTGCCCGTCGACGTCGCGCTCGAGGTGCCCCGCCCCGCGGAGCTGCAGCGCGCGCTCGACGGCACCGACGCCGGGCGCGAGGTCGGCGTGCTGCCGGCGCTGCGCGACCTCGACGCCCGCCTCGCCCGGTACGAGGAGGGGGTCGAGCAGGCGCTGCGCCGCGTCACCGACCGGCTCGTGGAGCGCGTCGCGCGCGACCCGGGCGCCATGACGGAGCTCCTGCCCGGCGCCGCCGGGCACGGCTGAGCCGCTCGCCGCGCCGCCCCGACGCGCGACCGGGCGTCGATGCGGCAGACTGGCAGGTGACAGCAGGGGCGGGTACGACCGCACGCACCGTCCCCGCCGCGACGTCACGCGCACGCGCCGGGCGTCGCCGCGTGGCCGGCACGTCCGTGCCGACGACGGTGCGGGAGGCAGGCCGGCAAGGTCCGGGAGAGGGAAGGTGCCGCCGTGGCGGATGACATCGTGCTGACGGCCCCGCTGTTCGCGGGGCTGGACGCGGAGTCGTCGGACGCGCTGATCGCGTCGATGAAGGAGATCGACGCCGGTCGGGGCGACGTGCTGTTCCACGAGGGCGAGCCGGGCGACCGCCTCTACGTCGTGCGCGAGGGCAAGATCAAGCTGGGTCGCCGCTCGAACGACGGCCGCGAGAACCTGCTCGCCGTGCTCGGCCCGGGCGAGATGTTCGGTGAGCTCTCGCTGTTCGACCCGGGCCCGCGGACCGCGACCGCGACGGTCGTCGCCGACGCGGTCGTGCTCGAGCTCGGCCACCCGGACCTCATCCGCTGGCTCGAGGACAAGCCGACGGTCGCCGAGCACCTCCTGCAGGCGCTCGCCCGCCGGCTGCGCCGCACCAACGAGGCGCTGGCCGACCTCGTGTTCTCCGACGTGCCGGGCCGCGTCGCGAAGGCGCTGCTCGACCTGGCGACGCGGTTCGGCCAGGAGGTCGACGAGGGCATCCGCGTGGCGCACGACCTGACGCAGGAGGAGCTGGCGCAGCTCGTCGGCGCGTCGCGCGAGACCGTCAACAAGGCGCTCGCCGACTTCGCCGCGCGCGGCTGGGTGCGCCGCGAGGGCCGCGCGGTCGTCCTGCTGGACGTCGACCGCCTGGAGCGGCGCGCCCGCTGAGGGCACGCGCCCTCCGAACGGGCAGGCCCGCGGGCGCGGCTTGCGGGCCGCCCGGGACGGGGTGCTGGTCGGTCGCGCGGGTCGGTCGCGCGGGTCAGTCGACCGCGACGACCAGCTCGACCTCGACCGGCGAGTCCATCGGCAGCACCGCGACGCCCACGGCGGAGCGTGCGTGCACGCCGGCGTCGCCGAGCAGGTCGTGCAGCAGCAGGCTCGCGCCGTTGACGACGGCGGGCTGCCCGCCGAAGCCGGGGTCGCTCGCGACGAAGCCGACGACCTTGACCACGCGCCGGACCCGGTCGAGCGCCGTCACGGGGTCCGTGGCGTCCTCCCGCCCGAGCAGGTCGCCCACGGCCGCGAGGGCGTTGAGGGCGGCGACGCGCGCCAGGTCGGCGGCGTCCTCCGGGGTGACGTCCGCGCCGACCTTGCCCGTCGCGGGCAGCGCACCCGCGACGAACGGCAGCTGCCCGGACGTCCACACGTGGCCGCCGTCCCGCACCGCGGGCACGTACGCCGCGAGGGGCGCCGCGACCGCGGGCAGGGTCAGCCCCAGCTCCGCGAGGCGGGCGCCGACCCGGGCCGCACCGCTCACGGCTTGGGGCGCTTGAGGTAGGCGACGAGGCCCGCGTCGGGGCCCTGGATGACCGTCACGAGCTCCCACCCGTCGGAACCCCACTGGTCGAGGATCGCCTTGGTGGCGTGGATGATGAGCGGAACGGTCGCGTACTCCCACTGGGTGGCCATGCGCCCACCCTAGTGGCGGCGCCCCGCGCCGACGCGGGCCCGCCCGCAGGCGCAGGTGGGAGCGCTCACACCCGCGCGGCCGGCACGCCGGGGGCGAGGTCCGACCCGACCAGCTCGTCACGCCACGACACCACGTCGGGCCGCCGGCGCAGCAGCGCCCGCCGCTCCCGCTCCGTCATGCCGCCCCACACGCCGAAGTCCGCCCGGCTGTCCAGCGCGTCTGCGAGGCAGTCCAGGCGCACGGGACAGCCGTGGCACACCGCCCGCGCGTCCCGCTGCGCCGACCCCTCGACGAAGAGCGCGTCGGGCGCGAGCTTGCCCGACCCGCACGCCGCGCGCGCGGTCCAGTGACCGTCCACCTCGAGCACCGTCACCTGTGACCTCCGTCCCTGCCGATCGCACCGCGGACGCTAGCGGCTCGGCCACGCGCGCGGATAGACCCGTCCACGGGTTTCCGCCACCCGGCGCAGCGCGTGTGCAGGTCCCGTGGAGGACCGGCGGCGGTCCGCGGACGCCCCTGGGGCGCCGTCAGGGGGCGCCGGTACCCTGACAGGCATGCCGACCCCTGCCCGCGCCCGCGGACGCAAGGTCAGCGCCGTCCAGGCGCTGGCGCTGCTCGTCTCCTTCCTGCTCGTCGCCGTCGTCGGCGGCGTGCTGGCCGCCGGCATGCTGCTGCCCGCCGTGGCCGCGGCCAACGGCGCCACCGACATGTCCGTGACGGCGTTCGAGGAGCTCCCCAGCGAGCTGGACCCCCAGCCGCTGCCGGAGAAGTCCGAGATCCTCGCCGCCGACGGCACGCTGCTCGCGACGTTCTACCAGCAGAACCGCGTCGTCGTGCCGCTCGCCGCGATCGCGCCGATCATGCAGCAGGCCGTCGTCGCCGTCGAGGACCGGCGGTTCTACGAGCACTCCGGCGTCGACGTCGCCGGCATGGCGCGCGCCGCGATCGCGACCGCGATGGGCGACACGCAGGGCGCCTCCACGCTGACCCAGCAGTACGTGAAGAACGTCTTCATCGACGCCGCCGAGCAGGCGCAGTCCCCGGAGGAGCGTGCGGCGCTCATCGACGCCGCGCGCGAGAGCAAGGGCGCCGAGGGCGTCGCCCGCAAGCTCCGCGAGGCGAAGATCGCGATCACGCTCGAAAAGACGATGTCGAAGGAGCAGATCCTCGAGGCCTACCTCAACATCGCGCCCTTCGGTGCGTCGGTGTACGGCGTCGAGTCGGCCTCGCAGTACTACTTCAGCAAGTCGGCGGCGGAGCTGACCTACCTCGAGGCGGCGACCATCGCCGGCATCACGCAGAGCCCGTCGGCGCTCGACCCGGTCGGCCCGGCGGAGCAGACCGAGGAGGAGCGCGCCGCCCGGTACACCAAGTCCCAGCAGCGCCGCGACCAGGTGCTCAAGGACATGGCCCGCGAGAAGTACATCACCGAGGAGGAGCGCGCGGCCGGCGTCGCGACGCCCATCCAGGACACGCTGCGGCCGCAGCCGCTCAAGCAGGGCTGCATGGCCGCCGGCGACGTTGTGCCCGGCTCGGGCTTCTTCTGCGACTACGTCACCAAGGTCATCATCAACGACCCGGCGTTCGGCGAGACCGCCCGCGACCGCAGCAACCTGCTGTACCGCGGTGGCCTGAAGATCACGACGACGCTCCTGCCGGGCGAGCAGACGGTCGCCGACCAGGAGGTCAAGGCCGGCGTCCCCGTCGAGGACGGGTCGGGCGTCGCGTCGTCGATCGTCACGGTCGAGCCGGGCACCGGCAAGATCACCGCGATGGCGCAGAACCGCATCTACTCGAACCTCAAGGACCGGCCCTCGCAGGAGACGGCCGTCAACTACAACACGTCGTTCGAGTACGGCGGCTCGCAGGGCTTCGCGCCCGGGTCGACGTTCAAGGTGTTCACGCTGCTCGAGTGGCTGCGCAAGGGGCACGCGCTCCAGGAGACGGTCAACGGCACCCGCCTGAAGTACGACCAGCGGGAGTTCGACAGCTGCATCAACCTCGTCGGGCCGTACGAGTTCCGCAACTCCGAGGGCGGCAAGGCGATCCAGCAGTCCGTCGTCGACGCGACGCGCAACTCCGTGAACTCGGCGTACGTCGCCATGGCCAAGGAGCTCAACCTCTGCGACATCATGCAGGGCGCGGCCGACCTCGGCGTCACGCAGGCCGGCGACCCGCAGTCCACGACGCGCTGGGGCACGCCGGGCAACGCGCCGTTCACCGCGACGCCGGCCAACGTCCTCGGCTCCGAGTCGACGTCGCCGCTGCAGATGGCGGCCGCGTACGCCGCCTTCGCCGCGAACGGCACGTACTGCAAGCCGATCGCCATCACGTCGGTCGTCAACACGGCCGGCGAGGAGCTGCCCGTCCCGTCCGCCGACTGCCGGCCCGGCGCGGTCGAGCCGCAGATCGCCGCCGCGATGAACTTCGCGCTGAGCAACGTCTGGACGGGTACCGCCCGCACGGTCGGCGCGCCGTCGTACACGGCCGCCGGCAAGACCGGCACGACGTCGAACAACGAGAACAACTGGTTCGTCGGCTACAACCCGCTGCGCGCCACGGCCGTCTGGGTCGGGTTCAGCGAGAACTTCCGCTCGATGGGTGGCCAGACCATCAACGGCAAGCGGTACACGAGCGGGCCGTACGGCTCGTCGATCGCCGCCCCGACGTGGAAGCGGTACATGGACCGCACGCTCGACGGCGCGCAGGTGCCGGGCTTCGTGTCGCCCAACGACCGCCAGCTGTTCGGCGAGCGCAGCAACGTGCCGTCGGTGGTCGGGCTCAGCGAGCAGGACGCGCGCGGCCGGCTGGAGCGGGCGGGCTTCCGCGTGTCGGTCTCGAACGAGCAGGTGGCGTCCTCCGTGCCGGCCGGCGCCGTCGCGGAGCAGTCGCCCGCCGGCTCGGCGTCGCGCGGCGCGACCGTCACGCTGCGGCTGTCCAACGGCCAGGCGCCCGCGCCCGACCCGAACCAGGTCCAGCCCGGGTTCCCGGGCGGCGGGCAGGGCGGCGGTCCCGGGGACGGGCAGGGGCGCGGGCAGGGCGGCCCGGGCAACAACGGCCGCGGCAACGGCTGACGGGTGAGCGGCTCCCCCACCGCCCACCCCGTGCTGCGTACCGTCGGCGGGCTCGCGCTCGCCGGCGTGGCCGGCGTCGCGTGGTCGCTCGTCGAGGCACGCTGGTACACGCTGCGCGAGGTCACCGTCCCGGTGCTGCCCGCGGGGCAGGCGCCGCTGCGCGTCCTGCACGTGTCGGACCTGCACCTCACGCCCGGTCAGCGCCGCAAGGTCGACTGGGTGCGCGAGCTCGCGACGCTCGACCCGCACCTCGTCGTCGACACGGGCGACAACTGGGCGCACCTCGACGCGATGCCGGCGCTCCTCGACGCGCTGGAGCCGCTGCTGGCGCTGCCGGGCGCGTTCGTGCTCGGCTCGAACGACTACCTCGCGCCCGGGCCCAAGAACCCCGTGCGGTACCTGCTGCCCGACGCCCGCAAGAAGCCCACCCACCCGCCGGTCGAGCTGCCGTGGCGCGAGCTCGTCGCGCGGCTGACGTCGGGCGGCTGGGCGGACCTGTCGAACCGGCGGGACGTCCTCGACGTCGACGGCCGCCGGCTCTCGCTCGTCGGCACGGACGACGCGCACCTCGACCAGGACCGCTTCCCCACGGCCGGCGGCGCCGACGACGTCCGCGCACGCGCCGACCGGCGGGACGCCCCGACGGTCGACCTGCACGTCGGCGTCACCCACGCCCCGTACCGGCGGGTCCTCGACGCCATGCACGCCGACGGCGTGGACCTGACGATCGCGGGCCACACGCACGGCGGCCAGCTCGCGGTGCCGTTCTACGGCGCGCTGACCACCAACTGCGACCTCGACCGGCGCCGCGCCAAGGGCCTGCACGGCTGGCCGGGTGCACGCCCCGACCGGCCGGGCGGCGCAGGGTCGTCGTGGCTGCACGTGTCGGCCGGCCTGGGCACCTCGCCGTACGCGCCGGTGCGGTTCGCGTGCCGGCCGGAGGCGACGCTGCTCACGCTCGTCCCGGCCTGACGCGGGCCGCGGGCACCGCTCCCCGGCCCGCTGACCAGCCGGTTTCGTCGCACGGCTGATCGTCCGCTATTCTCATGGGGCTCCACGGGGTGTGGCGCAGCTTGGTAGCGCGCTTCGTTCGGGACGAAGAGGTCGTGGGTTCGAATCCCGCCACCCCGACAGTACGAGGAAGCCCCCGGTCGGCAGATGCCGACCGGGGGCTTCGTCGTTCCCGGGGAGTCGTGGGCGCTCGCCCCGCCGCGTCAGTCGCGCGGGCCCAGGTAGGCGACGTCGCCGTCGCTCGAGGCGACCGTCACGCGGCGCCCGGCGGACGGGTCCGTCGGGGCGTCGACGGTCTGGCGGCCCGACGACGTGGAGATGTCGAGGGCGACGGGCTCCCCCGTGCCGTGCACCGTGGCGCGTCCGCTGGACGTCCGTGCCGTCACGTCGCCCGTGACGTCCGCGACCAGGACGTCGCCGTCCGACGTGCGCGCGACGGCCGCGCCGCGGACGCCGTCGACCTCCACGTGCCCCGAGGAGGAGACCGCCTCGGTGTCGTCGCCCGCGCGCCGTACCCGCACGTCGCCGTCGCTCGTGACCGCCACGACGCTGCCGTCGGCGTCCGCCACGTCGACGTGGCCGGAGGACGACCGCGCCTCGACGGCACCGCCCGCGTCCTGCACGGCGACGTCCCCGTCGAACGACCGCGCGACGACGTCGCCGCGCGCGCCGACCACCCGGACCGCACCGGACGACGTCCGCAGCGAGGCGGACCCGACCGCGCCCTCGGCGCGCACGTCGCCGTCGCTCGAACGGACCACCACGTCGGTGCCCGCGGGCAGCTCCACGGCCAGCGAGGTGCTGCACACGCCGACCCAGCGCCAGCCGCAGCGGTGCGTGACGACGAGCCGGTCGGCGGACTCGTCGACGACGTGGTCGGCGTCCTGCCACGCGGTGCGGGCGGTGCGCGCGACGCGGACGTCGCCGGCGGGGGTCACGCGGACGTCGACCGCGCCGTCCGTGACCAGCTCGACGACCGGCGCCGCGGCGTAGGTCTGCACGGCCGTCTCGGTCCGTGCGGACGCCTCGGCCAGCAGCGTCGCGGCGAGCTGGACGACGAGGAGACCGCCCAGCACGGCGCCCGCGACGGTGAGCACGCGGCCCGCCGTCGAGCGCCGGGGGGCCGGCGGTGCGACGCCGGCGGC
>NZ_JBFTEP010000136.1:0-9049 GCF_047229365.1 Cellulomonas pasadenensis
CGTCGCGGCGGCGCGGGGGCGGACCGGGTCGCGTCGCGGCGGCGGCGCGGTCCCACAGGACGGGCGACGGGTGCGGCAGCCACAGGTGCACGTCCCGGTGCGCGGCCAGCGCGTCGAGGACGTCGAGGTGCGCCTCCGGGAGGCGGGTCGCGCCGAGCACGGACAGGCGGACCGGCAGGTCGACCACGCCCGGGTCGGCGCGGACGGCGTGCACGGCGGTCGCGAGCCGCTCCGCCGGGCTCGGGGTGCCCACAGCCGCCCGCACGGCGCGCCAGAGCGGGGGCTGCCACGCGAGGTCGTGGGGGAGCGGGCCGCCGAGGCCGTCGTCGTCCCGGCCCGACGCCCACGCGGTCACGAGCGCGGGCCGTTGCGCGCCGTACGCGGTGACGGTCGCGGCGAGCCGGCGGGCGAGCCGCAGGCGTCGCCCGGTCCCCGCGTCGGCCCCCACGTGCCGGACGAGGGGTGCGGCCCAGGGCGCGCCGGCGGCCACGGCGTCGTCGAGGGCGCGCAGCACCGCCCACGTCAGGCGCTCCGGCTCCCAGGGGTCCTCGTCGGCATCGACGCCACCGGCGACGGCGACGACGCGGCGGACGAGCCGCGCGGGTGGGTCGAAGTCGATGCGCGCGCACACCCCGCCCTCGCCGTCGGGCCCCGCGCCGAGCCGGTGCGACAGCCGCTGCGCGACCCAGCGCTCGACTCCGCGCGTCGGCACCGCGACGACCTCGCGGGCGAACGGGTCCGCGTCGGGCGGCTGCTGCGCGAGCACGTCCGCCAGCGCGTCGACGAGCACGTCCGCCCGCGCGGCGGTGTGCACGCGCAGGCGTCCGCCGTCGCGTCCGGGCCCCGTCACGCGACGCACGCTAGCCGACCGGCCCGACAGGTCCGGGGCACCGCCCGGCCCGGTGGACGCACCCGTCCGCCCCCGGGGCTGGGGTCGGCTCAGCGCCAGGTGCCGCGTGCCCGCAGCACGTCCCGCAGCAGGTCCGCGCGGTCCGTGACGAGCCCGTCCACGCCCAGGTCGAGCAGCCGGTGCATCTCCGCCGGCTCGTCGACCGTCCACACGTGCACGGCGCGGCCGGCGGCGTGCGCGGCGGCCACCGTGCCGGCGTCGACCACGCGCAGCCGGCCCTGTGCCACCGGGACCTGCAGGCAGTCGACCTCGCGCAGCGCCCGCGCCGCCGCGCCCGCCGCCCGCAGCCGGTGCGCCGCCAGGAAGCGGGCCACCTCGCGGGTGCCCGCGGACGTCGCGACGGGACGTGACAGCCGGGCGAGCGTCGCGCGCCGGCGCGCGTGCGAGAAGGACGTCACGCAGACGCGGTCGTGGGCGCGCGTGCGCTCGACCGCCTCCGCCACGGGGCCGACCGCACGCGCGTCCTTGACGTCCACGTTGACGTGCAGGTCCGGCCACGTGCCCAGCAGCTCGTCCAGCCGCGGCACCGGCTCGCTGCCGCCGATGCGCGCCTGCCGCACGCGGGACCACGGCAGGCGGCCGACCTCGCCGTGCCCGTCCGTCGTGCGGTCCAGCGTGGCGTCGTGGAGCGCGACGGCCACGCCGTCCGCCGTCGCGTGCGCGTCCGTCTCGACGTAGCGGAAGCCGAGGTCGACGGCGGCGGCGAACGCGGCGAGCGAGTTCTCGCGGCCGTCGAGCGAGAAGCCGCGGTGCGCGAGGGCGACGACGCCCGACGGGTCGTCGAGGTAGGGGTGCGGCACGTGCCCAGCCTCGCCGGTCCGGGCGGGCCGGCGCACGCGCGACCGCCCCGCGTTCACCCGGTCGTCACCGGTCCCGCACCGCCGGGTCGGCGGGTTGTCGGTTTCGTCCTGTTGCCTGGCGCCCATGAGTCGTTCACTGGGACGTATGAGACGCAGCGTCGTGCCCTCGCTGGCCCTGGCCGCCGTGCTCGCCCTGGGCGCCGGGCTGGTCCCGTCCGCGGCGGTCGCCGCGCCCGTCGGACCGGCTGCGGAGGTGGACGGCGCGCCGACGGCCGCCACCCTCGACGGCCGGCACGGCCACGACCGCGGGCGCGGCACCGTGACCGTGCCGACGCTCGTCGCGCGCGCCACGCTGCCGGCCGACTTCCTCGCCGAGGGTCCGCCGTCGGGCGCGCTGGCGTCGCCCGCCAACGGCCGGCAGGGCCCGTTCGCCGGGCAGGTGGTCCCCGGCTTCTCGGGCGCGGTCGACGCCGGCGACGGCACGTTCTGGGCGCTGCCCGACAACGGCTTCGGCACGAAGGCGAACTCCGCCGACTTCCTCCTCCGGATCTACCGCGTCACGCCCGACTGGCAGACCGCCGACGGCGGCAGCGGCGAGCTGCGCGTCGGCGAGCACCTGGCGCTGCGCGACCCGGACGGCCACGTCGACTTCCCCATCACGCAGGAGGGCACCCCGGAGCGGCTGCTGACGGGGGCCGACTTCGACGTCGAGTCGGTCGTGCGCGCGCCCGACGGCTCGTTCTGGATCGGCGAGGAGTTCGGGCCGTTCCTCCTGCACGTCGACGCGACCGGGAAGCTGCTCGCGCCGCCCGCGCCGCTGCCCGGTGCGACGTCGCCGCAGAACCCGTACCTGCAGCCCGGCGAGCAGCCGACCATCGGCGCGTCCTCGGGCTTCGAGGCGCTCGCGGGCCTGCGTGACGGCCGCTACCTGTACCCGGTCCTGGAGAACGCGTACACGGCCGACCCCGACCGGCGCCGCCGCGTCGTGCACGAGTTCGACACGCGTCGCGGGCAGTACACCGGCCGCACGTGGGACTACCGCGCGGACCGCGAGGGCGACCTCGTGGGCGACGCGTTCTGGGTCGGCAGGAACGAGATGCTGCTCGTCGAGCGCGACAACGTCGACGGCGCGGCCTCGGTCGTCAAGCGCGTGTACCGGGTCGACCTGCGCCGCGAGGACCGCCAGGGCTTCCTCGAGAAGGAGCTGGTGCTCGACGCGCTCGACATCGCCAACCCCTACGGCATCGGTGCCGGCGACGGCTACGGCACGGGGGACCCGTTCGGCCTGCCGGTGCAGTCGTTCGAGACGGTCGTGCAGCTGCGTGACGGCCGCCTGCTCATCGGCAACGACAACAACTACCCGGGCAACGCCGCGCGCGTGCCGGGCACGCCGGACGACACCGAGATGGCGCTCGTCGAGCTGCGCCGCGAGCGCGTGCGGCCCGGTGAGGTCGAGGTCATCGCGCACCGCGGCGCGAGCGGGTACCGCCCCGAGCACACGCTCGCGGCGTACGCGCTCGCGATCCGCCAGTGCGCCGACTGGATCGAGCCCGACGTCGTCTCCACGAAGGACGGCGTGCTGGTCGCGCGGCACGAGAACGAGATCGGCGGGACCACCGACGTGGCGACCCGTCCGGAGTTCGCCGACCGGCGCACGACCAAGACGGTCGACGGCCAGCAGGTGACCGGCTGGTTCACCGAGGACCTCACGCTCGCCGAGCTGCGCACGCTGCGCGCGAAGGAGCGCATCCCCGCCCTGCGCCCGGGCAGCGCCGCGTTCGACGGCCTGTACGAGGTCCCGACGCTCGCGGAGGTGCTCGACCTGGCACGGCACTCGGTGACGTGCGACGGCGAGCCCGTCGGCGTCTACCCCGAGACGAAGCACCCGTCCTACTTCGACGGCATCGGCCTCTCGCTGGAGGAGCCGCTCGTCGCGGCGCTGCGCGCGGCGGAGCTCGACGGCAAGCGCGACCGGGTCGTGGTGCAGAGCTTCGAGACGGGCAACCTGCGCGACCTCGACCGCATGACGAAGGTCCGGCTGGCGCAGCTCGTGAACTGCTCGGGCGCCCCGTGGGACCTCGTCGCCGCCGGTGACCCCCGCACCTACGCCGACCTCGTCTCGCGCGAAGGGCTGCGCGACGTCCGGCGGTACGCCGACGCCGTGGGCCTGTGCAAGGACGTGGTGATCCCGCGGGCGGCCGACGGCACGCTCGGCGAGCCGACGCGCGTCGTGCGCGACGCGCACCGCGCCGGGCTCGACGTGCACGCGTGGACGTTCCGGGCGGAGAACCAGTTCCTGCCGACCGACCTGCGCAGCAGCGCGGACCCGGCGGCGCACGGCGACCTGCCCGCGGAGATCCGCGCGTTCGTCGACGCGGGCGTGGACGCGGTGTTCTCCGACCACCCCGACGTCGCGGTCGCGACGGTCGGCTGAGACCACCGGCGGCGCCCCGGCAGGGAGGGGCCGGGGTGCCGCCGGTGACGTGCGGGCGGCGCGGCGTCGCCCGCGCGGCATATCGACAATCGATATACCCCAGCGCTACGCTCGAACCGCCCGGCCGGCGTCACCGTGACGCCGCGGCGCGGGCGCGAGGGGGAGCCGTGCCGTCCTTGACCACCGACCGTGCGACCGGCCGCGTCGCGCGGCTCGCCGGGCTCCTGCGGATCGCCGGGGTGCTCGGTGCCGTCGGTGGTGTCGCGTACGCCGTCAACGGCATGACCCAGGCGCGCGCCCTCGTGAAGGTTCCCGTCACGCTCGCGCAGCGGGAGCAGGGCTCCGGCGCGGGGAACGTCCGGGTCACGGTCGACGAGATCGTGGCGCGGGGCGACGGCTGGTTCGCGGGCGCGGAGCCCGGCGGCCTCACGGCCGGCGTCCCCGACGGCGCCCTCACCCTCGCCGCGTGGGACTCCACCCGTCTGGAGCAGGCGCTGGGCCGCGGCGACTGGCTCGTCGGCGGGCTCGCGCTGCTCGCCGTCGCGCTCCTGCTCGGCCCGGTCCTCAGCGCGGTCGCGGAACGGCGTCCCTTCGCGCCCGGCACCGCCCGGCGGCTGGCCGTGGCGGGCGTGACGGTGGCGGTGGCAGGGCAGCTCGCGAGTGCCCTGCCGCACGCGGCGGGTCTGCTGGTCCTCGAGCGGACCGGGCTCGCGGGTCCGGCGTTCTCGTCGCTCCCCGCGCTGGTGCTCTGGCCGATCGCCACCGGCGTGCTGCTGGTCGTGCTCGCCGTCGCGTGGGCGCAGGGCGAGCGCCTCGCCGCCGACGTGGACGGGCTGGTGTGAACGCACCCGAGCACCGGGTCGTCTGCCGCCTCGACCGCCTGCTCGCGGAGCGCGGGATGACGCTCGCCGAGCTCGCCGAGCGCGCCGGGGTCACGGCCGTCAACCTCTCCGTGCTGAAGAACGACCGGGCTCGCGCCATCCGTTTCAGCACGCTCACCGCTGTGTGCGACGTCCTGGGGTGCACGCCGGGTGATCTGCTCGCGGTCGCACCCCGCCGGGACGACGGCAGCGGGTGATGTCCGCGCCCGTGGCGCGTGGCTCGAACACCTGTTCGATACGATGGGCGTCATGCCGGACCGCCCCGCCCCGCTCTCCCCGTTCCCGCCCGGACGTCGGGAGGTGGCCAACAGCGAGGTGCCGGAGGGCATCCCCACCCGCCCGCAGGGCGACGTGCCGGTCATCGTCCGCGTGGTGTGGACCGACGGGTCGGAGGAGTGGCGTCCCGCGCGCGCCGTGCGCTGGACGCGTGGGCACGTGATGGTGGCGTGGCGCGACGACGCCGCCGACCCCCGCACCGAGCGGCACACGTGGCTACGGGCGGGGGACGTCGCGCGGTCCGTCAGCTGGTTCGTGCCGCCCGAGCGGGCGGCGGGCGGGCCGGGGGGAGGCCCGCCCGGCGCCGGGGTGTCGGCCGGGGACGTCGTCCGGCACGGGCGGCCCGCGTGAGGCGCCGGGCCCGGGGCCGGCTCAGCGACGCTCGCGGCGGTACAGCGCGCGCGACCACACGTACCCGGCGATCCCGATGACGACGCACCAGGCGACCGCCGGCGCGGTGGGCGTCCCGTCGAGCGGGGCGCCCGCGAGCAGGCCGCGGACCGTCTCGATGATCGGCGTGAACGGCTGGTGCTCCGCGAACCAGCGCACGCCGGCGGGCATGGTCTCCACCGGCACGAACCCGCTGCCGAGGAACGGCAGCAGCAGCAGGATCATCGGGGTGTTGCTCGCCGTCTCCACGCTGCGGGCGTTGAGGCCCATGGCGACGGCCAGCCAGTTGAGCGCGAGGCCGAGCAGCACGAGCATGCCCAGCAGCGCGAGCCCGCCGAGCGCGTCGGTGTCCGGCCGGTAGCCCATGGCGACGGCCGCCGCGAGCACCAGCACCAGCGCCGCGAGGGCCTGCACCACGAAGCCGATCACCTGGCCGGAGAGCACGGATCCCGGCGAGATCGCCATCGTCCTGAACCGCGCCATGATCCCCGCCGCGGCGTCCATCGCCGCGCTCGTCGCGACGGACGTCGCACCGCCGACCACGGTGAGGACCAGCAGCGTCGGCGTGATGTAGTCGAGGTACGCCGCGCGCCCCTCGGCGCCGGGGGCGACGCCGGGCGCCACGCCGGCGCCGAACGCGCCGCCGAAGACGTAGACGAAGAGCAGCAGCATCACGAGCGGGCCGAGGACGAGGAACATCGTCAGGCCCGGGTAGCGCACGGCGCGCAGCAGGTTGCGGCGGAGCATCGTCAGGGTGTCCGCCACCGGGCGGGCGTGGGCAGCGGGCGCGGCGGTGCGGGCGGTCGTCACGGCAGTCATCAGGCCACATCCCTCGTGCTCGGGTCGGACGGGGCGGTGGACGGCTCGGGCTCGGTGGACGGCTCGGTGGACGGCTCGGTGAGGCGCAGGAAGACGTCGTCGAGCGACCCGGTGTGGTGCGCGGCCTTGAGCTCGGCGGGGGTGCCCGCGGCGACGACGTGACCGCCGTCGATCACGACGACGCGGTCGGCGAGCCGGTCGGCCTCCTCGAGGTACTGCGTGGTGAGCAGGATCGTGGTGCCGCCCGCCGCGAGGGCCCGCACCTCGCCCCAGAGCGTGCGGCGGCTGCGCGGGTCGAGGCCCGTGGTCGGCTCGTCGAGGAACACGACCGCGGGGGAGCCGACGAGGGTCATGGCGAGGTCGAGCTTGCGGCGCATGCCGCCCGACCACGTCGCGACGGGCCGGCGCGCGGCGTCGACCAGCGCGAACTGCGCGAGCAGGGCGTCGACGCGCTCGCGGCCGGCGCGCCGCCCCAGGTGGTGCAGCGACGCCATGAGGCGCAGGTTCTCCACGCCGGTGAGCAGGTCGTCGACCGCGGACACCTGGCCCGTGACGCCGATCGCGGCGCGCACCGCCTGGGGCTCGGTGGCGACGTCGTGCCCGGCGACGCGGGCGGTGCCGCCGTCCGCGGCGAGGAGCGTCGACAGGATGCCGACGGTGGTGGTCTTGCCGGCGCCGTTCGGGCCGAGCAGGGCGGTGACGGTGCCGGCGGGGACGGCGAGGTCGATCCCGTCCAGCACGGTGCGGTCACCGAAGGACTTGCGCAGTCCGCGCACGTCGACGGCGAGGTCGTGGGTCATGGCCGGTTCTCCTGACTGCGGTCGGTGGAGCAGGTCGTGGAGCGGGTCGTGCCGGGTGGAGCCGTGCGGGCGGTGCGTGGGCGACGGACGCGTCAGGGGCGGCGCAGGATGACGTCGCCCCACCCCGTGCTGGCGCAGACCTGCGCGGTCTCCTCGTCGTCCACGGGGCCCTGCGCGGGGGTGAGCTGGTTGCGGACGGAGCCGCGCTCGGAGGTGACGTCGAGCCAGGCGGCGGTGCCCTCCGGCACGCCGACCTCGATCGAGCCGTAGGAGGAGGTGAGCGTCACGCTGCCGGACTCGACCCGGCCGACGCGGATGCCGGCGTGCGCGGCCTTGGCGGTCACCGTGCCGCGCACCCGGCCGACGAGGATGTCGGCGTGCGCGCCGACCACCTGGAGCGCCCCCGTGACGGACCCCACCTCGGTGGGGCCGTTCGCGGCACGCACCGTGCCCTCGCCGGCCATGTCGTCGATCCGCACGTACCCGGCGCTGACCTTCACCTCCGCGGTCCCGGTGACGCGCCCGACGACGACGGACCCGGCCGAGACCCGGAGGGCGAGGCGGGCGGCCTCGTCGACGCGGGCGTCGCCGCCGTTGAGCGACAGGTCGACCTCGCCGAGGCGCCCCTCGGAGTAGAGGGTGCCCGCCTTGCCCCGCAGGTGGGAGCCCGCCGGCACCTCGATGGTGACGCGGGCGCCGCCGGCGGAGAACGGCAGCACGTACTGCTTCCACGCCGACGGGTAGACGATCGTGACGGCGTCACCGTCGCGGGCGACGCGCGTCTCCTCCGCGGCGCGCACGGCGCCCGACTTGCTCGGATCCGCGGGCAGGACGGTCACGACGACGTCGTCCCGCTCGCTCGCGACGACGTGCAGGTTGCCGAAGGGGACGTCCACGACGACGGGGACGGGCGTGGACGTGGGGAACGTGGGCATGACGACTCCTCGCGGGTGGTGTCAGGGTGGTGTCAGGCGGTGCGGGACGGTTCCCGGCGGCCTGTGGCGTCGTGCGGGTGGTGGCGGGTGGTGCGCCGGGGGCTCAGCGCACCCAGCCGGTGAGACGGGTGCCCCCGCCGTGCTGCTGCGGTGCGGGCGGGTGCGCGGCGGGCTCCAGGGCGGCGGCGACGGCACGGACCAGCCACGAGTTGACGGACACGCCGTCGCGCGCCGCGGCGACCTCCACCTGGGACTTCAGGTGGTCCGGCAGCCGCAGGGTGGTCCGGGTGGTGGCGCCGTCGTCGCCCTCGGTCGGCACGGCGGCCGGTGCCGCGGCCGGTGCGGCCGGTGCGGCCGGCGCGGGTGCCGCCGGTGCGGTGGGGACGTCGACGACGAACTCGGGCTCGCCGCCGCGCAGCCGCACGTCCACCGAGCCGGGGGCCAGCTCGGTCGAGATCTCGCCGGCCGCGGCCGAGAGGGCGTCGAGCAGGACGAGGCGCACGGCGGCGTCGAGGGGTGCGGTGAGACGGTCGGCGAGCTGGCGGGCGTCCTCACCGCCCGCCGCGGCCGCCGTGGCGAGCCGGTGCTGGAGGTCCTCGACGTAGCGCGTGATGTCCATGACGTCAGAATGACACCACAGTGGTGTCATGGCAAGAGCCGGTCGTCGGCGGCTGTCCGGCCGGCGGTCGGCCCGGGGCGTCGTTCAGTCGGCGTACCCGACCGACGCCCACAGGTGCGTCGCGGCCCACGCGCGCCGGCCCGTCCAGGCGAGCCCCGCCGCGGCGACGTCCCGCGCGTGCGGCA
>NZ_JBFTEP010000137.1:0-8964 GCF_047229365.1 Cellulomonas pasadenensis
GCGCCGACACCGAGGCAGCCGCCGCGCGCGTCGCCGCCGCGGCGGAGGCCGTGCGCGCCGAGCTCGACGCGGCCGCGGAGGCCGCGGACGGCGCGAGCGCCGCCCTGCTGTTCGCGACCGCCGCGATGGCGGCCGACCCGTCGCTCGTCGCCGACGCGCAGGAGCGGGTCCGCGCCGAGCACCTGGTGCCGGAGCGCGCCGTGTGGGAGGCCGCCGACGCGGTGGCCGCGCAGCTCGCCGAGCTCGGCGGGTACATGGCGGAGCGCGTCCGGGACATCGTCGACGTGCGCGACCGGCTCGTGGCCCGGCTCACGGGGCGCCCGGCACCCGGCCTGCCGGCCCGTCCGCACCCGTACGTGCTGGTGGCGCACGACCTCGCGCCCGCCCTCACCGCGACGCTCGACCCGGCGCGCGTGCTCGCCGTCGTCACGGCCGCCGGCGGCCCGACGTCGCACACCGCGATCCTCGCCCGCGCGCGGGGCATCCCGGCCGTCGTCGCGGCCGCCGGCGCCGCGGACGTCGCGGAGGGGACGACGCTCCTCGTCGACGGCGCGTCCGGCACCGTCACCCTCGACCCGCCGGCCGACGCGGTCGAGCGCGTGCGGGCGCTCGCGGCGGCCGTCCGCACGTTCTACGGGGACGGCCGCACCTCCGACGGCCGGCGCGTCGAGCTGCTCGCGAACGTCGGCGACCCCGCGGAGGCCGAGGGCGCGGCCGCCTCCGGCGCGCAGGGCGTGGGGCTGTTCCGCACCGAGTTCGCGTTCCTCGACCGGACGGAGGCGCCGACCGTCGAGGAGCAGGTCGCGGCCTACGGGCGCGTGCTGGCCGCGTTCGACGGACGCAAGGTGGTCGTCCGCACGCTCGACGCGGGGGCCGACAAGCCGCTGCCCTTCCTGCACGCGGCCCCCGAGGCGAACCCCGCGCTCGGCGTGCGCGGGCTGCGCGTCGCCGAGACGCACCCGCAGGTGCTCGAGGACCAGCTGACGGCGATCGCGCGCGCCGCCGCCGGCCACCCGGGCACGACGACGTGGGTGATGGCGCCGATGGTCGCCACCGTGGACGAGACCGAGGCGTTCGTCGCCGCGTGCGCCCGGCACGGGCTGGGCACCGCGGGGATCATGGTCGAGGTGCCGAGCGCCGCCCTCCTCGCGGCGCCGATGCTCGCCCACGCCGCCTTCGCGAGCGTCGGGACCAACGACCTCACGCAGTACACGATGGCCGCGGACCGGCTGCTGGGTGCCGTGGCGCGCCTGTCCGACGCGTGGCAGCCGGCGGTGCTGCGGCTCGTCGAGGCGACCGCGCAGGGCGGTGCCGCGCAGGGGCGCCCGGTCGGCGTCTGCGGCGAGGCGGCCGCGGACCCCGCGCTCGCCGTCGTCCTCGTCGGCCTCGGCGTCACGTCGCTGTCGATGACGCCGCGCGCGCTGCCCGACGTGGCGGCGGTGCTGGGCGCGACGACGTGGGACGAGTGCCGCCGCCTCGCACGGCTCGCCGTGACGTCGCCCGGTGCGGAGCACGCCCGCGCCGTCGTCCGCCGCGAGCTGCCCGTGCTCGACGAGCTCGGCCTGTGACGGGGCACGCGCCGCCGACCCGCGCCTTCCGCCGTGCGGCACCCGAGCGGGCGTGTGACGTGCGCCGCGGCGCCGGTGCGGGCGGGCCGGCCGCCGGTCCCCGCGTGTGAGGATGGGCGGCGTGAGAGCCGACTCCTTCTACGAGGCCGTCGGCGGGCACGCGACCTTCGTCCGGCTCGTCGACGAGTTCTACCGCGGCGTCGCCGGGGACCCGGTGCTCAAGCCCATGTACCCCGAGGAGGACCTCGGCCCCGCCGCCGAGCGGCTCACCCTCTTCCTCGAGCAGTACTGGGGCGGGCCGACCACCTACTCCGAGCAGCGCGGGCACCCGCGGCTGCGGATGCGGCACGCGCCGTACAAGGTCAACCCCGACGCGCGCGACCGCTGGCTCACGCACATGCGCACGGCCGTCGACAGCCTCGACCTGGCCCCGCTGCACCGCGCGCAGCTGTGGGACTACCTCGAGCGCGCCGCGTTCTCCATGCTCAACACGTTCGAGGACTGACGGGACCACCGCCGCCATGACCGACCCCACCGGCACCGACGACCCCACGGCCGCCGTCCTGCGCGTCCTCGACGTCGCCGCCGACGACGAGACGCCCGACCTCTTCCACGCGACCAGCCTCGCCCAGCCCGGCGGCCGGGTCTTCGGCGGCCAGGTGCTCGCGCAGGCGCTGCTCGCCGCGGGCCGCACGGTCGCGCCCGACCGGCTGCCGCACTCGCTGCACGGGTACTTCCTGCGCCCCGGCGACGTGACCAGGCCCATCGCGCTGACGGTCGAGCGGCTGCGCGACGGGCGCTCGTTCACCGCGCGGCGCACCCACGCGCTGCAGGACGGGCAGCCGATCCTGTCGATGATCGCGTCGTTCCAGGAGGAGCAGCCGGGCACCGACTACGCCGAGGAGATGCCGGCGGACGTCCCCGCGCCCGAGGACGTCGTCTCGGCGCTCGACCAGCTCGGCGGCATCGACCACCCCGTCGCGAAGTTCTGGACCCAGGAGGCCGCCTTCGACGTGCGGCACGTCGGCGGCTCGCTGTACCTGCGCGCCGACCGCGAGCCCGGGCTCGGGCGGCAGATGGTGTGGATGCGCTCGCGCCGCCCCCTGCCCGACGACCGCCTGCTGCACCGCGCGCTGCTCGCGTACGCCTGCGACCAGGTGATGCTCGAGCCGGTCCTGCGCCGCGCCGGCCGGTCCTGGGTGACGCCCGGGCTGTCGATGGCGAGCCTCGACCACGCGATGTGGTGGCACCGCGACGTGCGCGTCGACGACTGGCTCCTGTACGTCCAGTCGACGCCGAGCGCGCAGGGCGGGCGCGGCCTCGGTGCCGCGCGCGTCTTCACGCGCGACGGCACGCTCGTCGCGTCGGTCGCCCAGGAGGGCATGGTGCGGCTGCCCGACTGACCCGACGGCGCGAGCGAGCCGACGGGCCGACCGACCCGACGGACCGGGCGTATCTCGCCGCGTCGCCGCCGCCTCCTCCCAGCGGGGGGCCGGACGGCTCCCCGGGGCCGACGGGACGGTGGTCGTCATGGTCGTCGTGCAGGCGCGGGCGGGGCGCGGGGCGCGACGGCGGGCGCGCGGGGCGCTGCCCGCCGCGGTCGTGGCGCTGCTGCTGGTGGGCTGCGGCCCCGGTGACCCCGGCGCGGCCGACGCACCCGGCGCGAGCGACCCGCCCGGCGCGAGCGACCCGCCCGGCGCGGCGGGCACGAGCGCCCCCGCGGAGGCCGTCGAGACCGCCGACCCGGTCGTGCCGGAGGACCCCGACGCCGTGGAGGGAGCCGCCCCGGGCGACGGCGGCGGCATCGCCATCGAGGTGGCCGGGCTGCCGGTGGGCGGCAACGCGCCGCTCGACCAGGACGGCACGTGGTGCTTCCCGCTCTTCTGGTCCGAGGTCGCCGCCGACGGCGTCGTCGTCGACATCCACACGGTGCGCGTCGAGGATCCCGGCGCCACCGTCCGGGACGAGCCCTGCGACGGCCGGCCGCCGTGCGCCGGCGCCCGGCTGGTCGGGGGCGCCGGCAGCTGCAGCCTCCTCGTCACGCCGCCCTCGCCCGAGGTGACGGGCGTGCGGGTCGCGCTCGACGCGACCGTGCGGTGCACCGAGCGGGCGCAGTGCGACGCGGTCCGGGGCGTGGGGTGGCAGTGGCTCGACGCGCCGGTCCGCGCGGCGACGGCGACCGAGCCGGGGGACGCCACGGGCGCGCCCGGCGCGGAGGGGTGATGACCGGACCCGCCCCGGACGACGGCACGGCGACGGCCGCCGCCGCGACGCTCGCGCGGGCGGGGACCGTGCTCGGCAGTGTCGTCGCGCCGGCGACGGCCGTCAGCGCGCTGCTCTTCTACTTCGGGTACGTGTCCACGCGCGCGCAGCTCGCGTACTTCGGCGTCGACGTCGACGTCCTGGGGATGGCGACGCAGGACTACGTCATGCGCGCACCGCAGCCGCTGCTCGTGCCGACCCTGGGGCTGCTCCTGCTCACCGCCGCGCTCGTGTGGGCGGACGGGCGGCTGCGCCGGTGGGCGCACGGCGCCGGCGCGGGGCACGTCCGGGCGTGGCAGCGCGCCCTGCGGGGGATCGGCGGGACGCTGCTCGGGGCCGCCGGGGCGCTCCTGCTCGCCTACCCCGCCGTGGGCCGGTGGCCGCCGTACGCCCTGGTCACGCCGGTCGCGCTGGGGCTCGGGGCGCTGCTGCTCGCGCGGGCGCTCACGTGGTCGGGCGCCGACGCCCGCGGTGCGCCCGACGGCGGTGCGGCGCCCGGCACGCGCACCACCGCCGTCGTGCTCGTCCTCGTCGTCGTCGCGTCGGTGTTCTGGGCCGCGGCGACGCTCGCGCAGTGGTCGGGCCTCGGGCAGGCGAAGGCGCTCGCGCGCGACCTGACCCGCCTGCCCGCCGTGGTCGTCGACACCACCGAGCCGCTGTTCCCCGCCGACCCCGTCGTCGGGCAGACCGTGCTGGCCGGCCCGGACGGCACGGCCACGGGTCAGCGCTTCCGCTACCGCGGCCTGCGCCTGCTCGCCGAGGGCGACGGCCGGCTCTTCCTCGTGCCCGAGCGCTGGTCCCCGGCGGGGTCCACCTACGTGGTCGACCCGGACGACGCCCGGGTGCGCTTCCGGTTCGTCGACGACCCGCCGTGACGCCCGTGCACGCCTCGACGAGCGCGGGCGCCCGCGCCGGGTGACACTTCCCGCCATGGTCCGGCTCCGACGTGTGCGCATCGACCAGCCCGGCTGGACGCGACGCCGGGCCGGCAGCGGCTTCGTGTACCTCGACGCCGACCGCCGGCGTATCGACGACCCCGAGCACCTCGAGCGCGTCACCACGCTGGCGATCCCGCCCGCGTGGAAGGACGTGTGGATCTGCCCGTGGCCGAACGGGCACATCCAGGCGGCCGGGTTCGACGACGCGCAGCGCCGTCAGTACCTCTACCACCAGCAGTGGCACGCGCGGCGGGCGCGGCTCAAGCACGACCACGTGCTCGAGGTCGCACGGCGGCTGCCCGCGGCGCGGCGACGCGTCCGGGCGGACCTCGCGCTCGAGGGCATGCCGCGCGACAAGGCGCTCGCGCTCGCGTTCCGGCTGCTCGACCGCGCCTACCTGCGCGTCGGCGGCGAGGGGTACGCGCGCCGCAACGGCTCGTTCGGCCTGGCGACCCTGCGGCGCGAGCACGTCCAGGTGCTCGCGCCCACGCACGACGCCGACCCCGGCGCCGTGCACCTCGTGTTCCCGGCGAAGTCCGGGCAGGTGCGCGACACGGTGGTCGAGGACGACGTCGTCGCCGAGCTGTGCCGCACGCTGCTGCGCCGCCGCGACCCCAGCCCCGAGCTGCTGGCGTGGCGCGACGACGCCGGCTGGCACGACGTCACGAGCAGCGACGTCGCCGCCTACGTCAAGGACCGGCTCGGCGACGCCTCGCCGAAGGACTTCCGCACGTGGCACGCGACCGTGCTCGCGGCACGCGGCTTCGCCGCGGCCGGTCCCCCGCCGGCGAGCGAGCGCGGGCGGCGCCGCGTGGTCGCGACCGTGGTGAAGGCCGTCGCGGAGGAGCTGGGCAACACGCCGGCGGTCGCGCGTGCGTCCTACGTGGACCCCCGTGTCGTGGAGCTGTGGGAGCGCGGCGAGACGATCGCGCCGACGCGGTCGCAGGCGGTGGCCGAGAAGCGCACGCTCGCGCTGCTCGGCGGCTGACCGGCCGACGGGACGGCGGCCGGGCGGGGACCGACGCGCCGAGGACGACGGCGCCGGACCGGCACCGGCTCCGGGTGCGCTGCCCGTGCCCCGGCCGCACACTGCCCGGGTGACCCACGACGCCGCCCCGTCCGACGACGCCGCCGGGCCGGGCCTCGCCCCCGAGCCCGTCGCGACCACCCTCGCCGGGCTGGTCCCCGGCACCGGGCCCGACGGCCGGCCGCGCCCCGACGCGCCGCTCGTGGCCGTCACCGGCGTCACGGGCTACGTCGGCGGGCGCCTCGTGCCGGAGCTGCTGGCCGCCGGCTACCGCGTGCGGGCGGTCGCCCGGCACCCGGACCGACTGCGCGGACGCCCGTGGTACGACGACGTCGAGGTGGTGGAGGGCGACGCGTCCGACCTCGACGGCATCCGGGCGGCCCTGACGGGCACGTCGGTCGCCTACTACCTCATCCACTCCCTCGGCACGGGCCGGTCCTTCGAGCAGCGCGACCGGCGGACCGCGCTGACGTTCGGGCAGGCGGCACGTGAGGCCGGCGTCGGCCGGATCGTCTACCTCGGTGGCCTGCACCCGGAGGGCGAGGAGCTGTCGCCGCACCTGGCCTCGCGCACCGAGGTCGGCGAGATCCTGCTCGCCTCGGGCGTGCCGACGACCGTGCTGCGCGCCGCCGTCATCCTGGGGTCCGGCTCGGCGTCGTTCGAGATGATGCGCTACCTCACGGAGCGGCTGCCCGCGATGACGGTGCCGACGTGGGTGGACAACCGGATCCAGCCGATCGCGGTCCGCGACGTCCTGCGCTACCTCGTCGGGTCGGCGGCGATGCCGGCGGACGTGTCGCGCGCCTTCGACATCGGCGGGCCCGACGTCCTGACGTACCGCGAGATGATGCAGCACTACGCGGAGATCGCCGAGCTGCGGCGCCGGGTCATCGTCGGCGTGCCCGTGCTCACGCCACGGCTCTCGAGCCACTGGGTGTCGGTCGTGACGCCCGTGCCCGGCGGGCTCGCGCGCCCGCTCGTGGAGTCGCTCGTGCACGAGGTCGTCTGCGACGAGCACGACGTCGCCCGGTACGTCCCCGACCCGCCCGACGGCCTCATCGGCTTCGACCGCGCCGTGCGGCTCGCCCTCACGCGCATCCGGGAGGCGAGCGTCACCACGCGGTGGTCGTCGGCCGCCGTGCCGGGCGCGCCCAGCGACCCGCTGCCGTCCGACCCGGACTGGGCCGGCGGCTCGCTCTACGTCGACGAGCGGCGCGTCGACGTCGACGCCTCCCCCGCGGCGCTGTGGCGCGTCATCGAGGCCGTCGGCGGCGAGCGCGGGTGGTTCTCCTGGTCGCTCGCGTGGCGCGTGCGCGGGCTGCTGGACCGGGTCGTCGGCGGGCCCGGCCTGCGCCGCGGGCGCCGCGACCCGAGCCGGCTCCGGCTCGACGACGCGGTCGACTTCTGGCGCGTCGAGGCGCTCGAACCGGGACGCCTGCTGCGGCTGCGCGCCGAGATGCGCCTGCCCGGGCTCGCCTGGCTCGAGCTGCGGGTCGAGCCGTCGGGGCGGACGCACGACGACGCGGGCGACGGCGACGGCGGGCACGGCGACCGCGACGCGTGGACGAAGCCCCCGACCGTGTTCGCGCAGCGTGCGCTGTTCCACCCGCACGGGCTCGCCGGGCAGCTCTACTGGTGGTCGGTGTACCCGTTCCACGGCGTGGTCTTCGGCGGCATGCAGCGCAACGTCGCGCGCGCCGCGGAGACCGCGGAGCGGGCACGGACGGACCGGACGCCGAACGCGGACGGTCGCCCCTGACCGGGGCGTCCCGTCCGACGCCGGGGGCCCGGAGCCGCGCACCGAGGCGACGCGCCGGCGTGGCGCGCCCGCGCCGTCAGCGGCGCCGGCGCAGCCGGACGGGCTCCTCGACGAACGCCTCCCACGCCGCCCGCTGCTCCGCGGCGATCCGCTGCGGGGCCCCGGTGCCCACGTCGACGAGCACGAGCGTCGTGACGGCACGCGCGTACGGCGCGGTCGTGTCCGCCGCCGCGGGTGCGTCCAGCACCTCGTAGCAGACGTCGAGGCTCGCGCCCCCGAGGTGGCCGATCCACATCTCCACGACGACGGGCGCCCGCCGGTACGCGAGCGGGCGCACGTACTCGATCTCCTGCCGCGCGACGAGCGTCGCCAGCCCGGACCCCGGGCTCGCGTCGAGGACCGCCGTCGGCCACGCACCGTCGGGGCGCGTCCCGTCCGCGCCGACGGGGTGGCTCCAGAACGCCTCGATGCGCGCCTCCTCGAGGAGACGCAGCATCTCGACGTTGTTGACGTGCCCGTACGCGTCCATGTCCGACCAGCGCAGCTGCACCGGGACCTCGAGCCGTGCCATCCGTGTCCTTCCCTGCGGGCACCGGTGGTGCCGTCCGTGCGGCGCGCGGGGCGTGTCGCGCCCGTGCGCAGCGTGCCTGTGCCGGTGTCCCCCGGGCTCGGCGTGCCCGTGCGACGCTCGGTGGGTGACCGCCGCCCGGGGTGACGGCCGGTCGGCGTTCAGCGTCGGCGGCGACCTCCGTCGCCGGCGGCCCGCCGGGCGAGGTCCCGGCACGAGCGCCACCGGGCGAGCTCGGTGGTGACCGGGTCGACGACGCGCGCGGTGGCGACGGCGGCGACCGACGCCCGCAGACGCCGGCGCGCCCGGCCCGCCTGCCGGCGCCCTTCCGCCCAGGCGCCGACCGTGCCGAGCAGCGTGAGCAGGAGGCCGAGCGCGAGGCCGCCCGCCACGAGGACGGTCGGCGCCGGCAGCGGGCCCCACCGGGGCGTGACCGGCTCCGGCAGCCGGAGGTACGTCAGGCCCGCGAGCACGCCGAGCCACCCGAGGCCGCCCACGAGCGCGGCGAGGCCGGCCCACTGGAGCACGTCGACGACGCGTGCCCACCACGGCGCCCGCGCCGGCAGCAGCGTCGTGGACGCGACCGCCACGTCGAGGTCGTCGGCGAGGCCGCCCGTGCGCACGTCGGCGCGCACGGCGAGCACCCACGCGTCGGGCAGGCCCGTCGTCGCGTCGTCGAGCCAGCCCCGCACGGCGTTCGCGGCCGGGGCCTGCACCTGCGGGCCCGCGGGCGGGAGCGACGTGCGGTCGGCGTCGGCGGGGTCGCGCGGGCCGGTCTGCAGGTGCAGGCGACGCAGCGGGTCGGGGCGCAGCCGCCCGACCAGCCGCAGCGGCGGCCAGCC
>NZ_JBFTEP010000138.1:0-8961 GCF_047229365.1 Cellulomonas pasadenensis
CCTCCTCGCGCGTCGACCAGCCGCGGAACATCCCGACGACGTGCTCGTAGTAGTCCGCGGCGCTCATGCGGTAGTCGACGGCGAGCGTGACGCCGGCGGCCACGACGTCGGCCGGCAGCGTGAACCGCCGCGGCGCGGACGGCGTCACCGTCGGCGCCGTCATCGGTCTCGCGGCGATCGGCCTCGCGGCCCTCCTGGTCGGCGAGCGCACCGACGTCTTCGACGGACCGGTCGGTCTCACGGCCGGCGGCGTCGCGCTCGTCCTCGCGGGGCTCGGCATCGTGACCCTCGGCGCACGCGGCCGCAGCAGCGGCGTGCTCGGGTTCCTCGCGATCGTCACGGCGCTCGTCGTGCTGCCGCTGGCCGTGTTCACGCAGGGAGAGCGCGAGGACTGGTGGAGCCAGCCGTCCGACTGGCGGGACGACCGCGTCGAGCTGCTGTACTCCGACCGCGAGGAGGCGGCCCGCGGCATCGACGTGGGCGTCGGCCAGACCGTCGTCGACCTGACCGCGGTCCCGATGGCCGACGAGCAGCTGCGCGTCCCGCTGACGATGGGCGCGGGCGAGATGACGGTCGTCGTGCCGGCCGACGCGGCCGTCGAGGCGCACGTGTCGTCGGGCGTCGGCGCGGTGCGGTGGGAGCTCGACGGGCGCACCCGCACGCACGACGGCATCGGCGTCGGGGACATGACGTTCCGCGACGACGACACCACCGAGTCCGGCGAGGCCGACCTGGTGCTCGACATCAGCTCGGGCGTCGGCGAGGTCCGGATCATCGAGGAGGACGCAGCATGAGCACCGACGAGACCCGGCCGCTGCCGGTGGACGCGACGCAGCCGCTGCCGCCGGACGACGGCACCGAGCACCGCACCGAGCACCGCACCGAGCAGGGCACGGCGGACGCCACGACCGACGCCGGAGCGGCGGACGCCACGACCGACGACGCCGACGCAGCGGCACCGACCCGCGACCGGGTGCGCGTGGGCACGATCGTGTGGGGCCTCGTCATCGCCCTGCTCGGCGCAGGGGTCCTCGTGATCGCCGCCGGGTACACGATCGACCTCGAGCTCGCCGCGATCGGGCTCCTGGTCCTCGCGGGCCTCGCCCTCATCGTCGGCCCGCTCGTGGCGAACGCCCGCCGCCGCACGGACGACCCGGCCGGCTCGCGCGGCTGACGCGCCGGCGCACGCGGCGAGGGCCGGTACCCGACCCGGGTACCGGCCCTCGCGGCGTGCGTGCGGCCCTGCGGTGTCTCAGACGGAGACGGGCTCCGCGGCGGCGACCGCCGGGGCGTCCAGGCGGACCGCGACCCGGCGCAGCGCCTCACCGGTGACGATGAGGACGACACCGAGGCCGAAGACCAGCAGCGCGACGCCGAAGGCGACGACCGAGGTGAAGAGCGAGGCCCGCAGGAACGAGCCGTTCATCATCGTCTCGCGGACCGGGTCCTCGCGGTCCAGCTGCGAGTAGGTCTTGCCGCCCGACGCGTCGAGCGCGTGGTGGTTGATGATGTCGGCCTGCGCCCACGCCTCCCACGGCGTGTCGACGAGCTCCCCGGCGAAGGAGGAGGCGTCCTCGGCGACGGTGATCTGCTCGTTGCGCAGGTTGCCGGAGACGAGCGCCCACGTGGCCGTGCCGGCGACGGCGAAGATCACGCCGAACACCATCACCACGACGGCGAGGGCCTTGAGGTGGGCGGGCTTGCGGACTGCTGCGGACATCGGACTCCCCGATCCTTCTGCTTCTCCCCGAAGCGGGCCCGTCCCCTCGGGGAGCGGTCCCGGTGAGCTGTTCTGCTCACGTGACCACTCTGCGCCCGCGTCGCGCCCGCGCCCTGGGACCCTGGTCCCGCGTCCGGGAGCACGCACCGACGGGATCTGCCCCGGACCGGGCGCTGATCAGGACCTAGGGCCTGACCTGCGACGACGCACCGGGACCCAGGACCCCGGCCGGGCCTGCCGCGAGGACCGCGGCGCGCGCGTACTCCGCCTCCGCCGCCGCCAGCACGTCGTCCCACGCGAAGGCGGGGCGGACGGTCCGGACGTGCGCGCGCAGCCGCGCGAGGAGGTCCCGGTCCTCGGCGAGGAGCACCACGGCCTCGGCCATCTCGGCGTCGTCGGCGACGAGGAAGCCGTCGCGCCCGTCGGCGACGAACTCCGCGATCCCGGTGCCCCGGTGCGCGAGCACGACGAGGCCGGCGGTGCGGGCCTCGAGCGCCGCGATGCCGAACGCCTCGAGCCGGGCGGGGGCGAGGAAGACGTGCGCGTCGGCGTACGCGGCGCGCAGCTCGTCCCGGGGCAGACGCCCGGCGAGCGTGACGACGTCGTCGAGGCCGAGCGCCGCCACACGCGCGGCGAGGGCGTCCCGCACCGGGCCGTCGCCGATCACCGTGAGGTGCAGCGCGCCGGGCGGCAGGCGGCGCGCGGCCGCGGCGACCACCTCGACGAGCGGCACGGCGCGCTTGCGCGGGGCGAGCCGCATGGTCGCCACGAGCCGCACCGGGCCGTCGGCGGGCGCCTCGGCCGTCGGTGCGGGCGCCCAGCGGTCCGCGTCGATCCCGTTCGGCACGACCGCGACGTCGGCGCCGCCGAACAGCTCGCGCACCCGGTCCGCCGCCGCGGTGCTGACGGCGCTGAGGGCCGCCCGGGGCCGCGCCCAGCCGGTGCGCCGCACCAGCGCCGACCCCGGCCCCGCCACGCCGTCGAGCATGCAGTGCCACGTGACGGCCGTCGGCAGGCCCGCCGCGGTGGCGAGGCGGGCGCCGTCGAACGCGAACGGCGACAGGACACCCGCGTGCACGTGCACCACGTCCGGCCGGACCGCCGCGAACGCGTCGCGCAGCAGCCGCGGGCCCGCGACGGGGTTGACGGGCAGGCCGAACGGCAGGCGCGCCCCGAGGCGGTGCACGTGCACGCCGCCCTCGACGTCGACGACGCCGCCACGCTCGCCGCCCTCACCGAGGGTCGCGGTGAGCACGTGCACCTCGTGCCCGGCCGCGGCCTGGTGCCGGGCGAGGTCGCCGACCTGCGTCTCGATGCCGCCCGTGCGGGGCGCGAAGCAGTCGGAGACGTGGACGACGCGCACGTCAGGCGGCGGGCGCCGCGCCGGCCGCCTGGTCGATGCGGGCCTGCGCCTGCGCGTGCACGCGGCGCTCGAGCACGAACGACATGACGGGCACGACGCCCGCGAGCGCCATCGTGACGAGGCGCCCGAGCCGCCACCGCAGCGTCGACCACAGGTCGAACACCGTCACCAGGTACACGACGTACACCCAGCCGTGCACCATCGCGATGATGCGCGCGGCCTCCGAGCGGGGGTCGCCCTCGACGGTGAACCCCGGCACCTGCAGCACGTACTTGAGCACCATCTCGACGCACAGCAGCAGGAGCATGGCGCCGGTCACCCACGCCATGACGCGGTAGCGCCGCAGCGACCCGGTCGCCTTGCGCACCCAGGTGGCGGTGGTCGCGGACGGGGCGGCGCCCCGGGCGGTGCCGGCGGTCGCGGGGTCGGGCTGGGTGGTCACGTCGTCCTCTCGTCGGTCCGTCGGGGTCGGGCGGGAGGTCACTCCCACTCGATGGTGCCCGGCGGCTTGCTCGTGACGTCGAGGACGACCCGGTTGACCTCGGGGACCTCGTTGGTGATGCGGGTCGAGATGACCTGCAGGACGTCGTACGGCAGGCGCGTCCAGTCGGCCGTCATGGCGTCCTCGGACGAGACGGGCCGCAGCACGACCGGGTGGCCGTAGGTGCGGCCGTCGCCCTGCACGCCGACCGAGCGCACGTCGGCGAGCAGCACGACCGGGCACTGCCAGATCTCGCGGTCGAGACCGGCGCGCGTGAGCTCCTCGCGGGCGATGGCGTCGGCCGCGCGCAGCGTCTCCAGCCGCTCGGCCGTCACGGCGCCGACGATGCGGATGCCCAGCCCGGGGCCGGGGAACGGCTGGCGCCACACGATCGACTCCGGCACCCCGAGCTCGAGGCCCACGGCGCGCACCTCGTCCTTGAAGAGCGTGCGCAGCGGCTCGACGAGCTCGAACTGGAGGTCCTCGGGCAGACCGCCGACGTTGTGGTGCGACTTGATGTTGGCGGCGCCCTCGCCGCCGCCGGACTCGACGACATCGGGGTACAGCGTGCCCTGCACGAGGAACTGCACGGTCTCGCCGTGCTCGCCGGCGTCCTCGACGACCTCGCGCGCGGCGTCCTCGAACACGCGGATGAACTCGCGGCCGATGATCTTGCGCTTGGTCTCCGGGTCGCTCACGCCGTGCAGCGCGTGCAGGAACCGCTCGCGCGCGTCGACGACCTTGAGCCGCACGCCCGTCGCGGCGACGAAGTCCTGCTCGACCTGCTCCGCCTCGCCCGAGCGCAGCAGCCCGTGGTCGACGAACACGCACGTGAGCTGGTCGCCGACGGCGCGCTGCACGAGCGCGGCCGCGACGGACGAGTCGACGCCCCCGGACAGGCCGCAGATCACCCGGGCGTCGCCGACCTGCGCACGGATGCGCTCGACCTGCTCGGCGATGACGTTGCCGGGGTTCCAGTCGGCCGCGAGGCCCGCGCCGCGGTAGAGGAAGTTCTCGAGCGCCTTCTGGCCGAGCGGGGAGTGCTTGACCTCCGGGTGCCACTGCACGCCGTACAGGCGGCGCTCGCGGTCCTCGAAGGCCGCGACCGGGCTGCCGGCGGACGTCGCGAGCACGTCGAACCCGGGCGGGGCCGCGTGCACGGCGTCACCGTGGCTCATCCACACCGTCTGCTGCTCGGGGCTGCCCTCCAGCACGGTGCCCGCGTCGGTGACCTCGACGGCCGTGCCGCCGTACTCGCGCTGGCCCGTCTGCGCGACCGTGCCGCCGAGCGCCTGCGCCATCGCCTGGAAGCCGTAGCAGATGCCGAGCACCGGGACGCCGGCCTCGAACAGCTCCGGCCCGACGAACGGCGCACCCGTCGCGTACACGGACGACGGCCCGCCGGACAGGATGATCGCGGCCGGGTCCTTGGCCAGCAGGTCCTCGACCGACGCCGTGTGCGGCACGATCTCGGAGTACACGTTGGCCTCACGCACCCGCCGCGCGATGAGCTGCGCGTACTGGGCGCCGAAGTCGACGACCAGGACGGGACGGTGGGTGGTGGCGGGCTCGGGGGGCTGCGTCACGCCCCACAGCCTAGTTGCGGCCGGGCACCGTCCCCGCACGGTCCGGGGAGACGGTCCCGGGCGAAGGCCCCGGAAAAGGTGTTCCGGGTCTGTCGGTCCTCGCACGTAACGTGAGGCCGGTGCGCTCCCTGCCCCTCGCCGACCCCGGCACCCCGCCCCTGCGCGGCCCCGTCACGTACCTGTGGTGGGTCGCCCGCCGGCAGTGGGGCATCCTCCTCGCCGCCGTCGCGTGCGGCGTCGTCCTCTTCGGCTGCCAGGCGTTCCTGCCGTACCTGACCGGGCAGGCGATCGACGACGGGCTGGCCGACGGGTTCGGCCCGGGCGTCCTGCGGGCCACCGGGCTGCTGCTCCTGCTCGGGCTCGTCAGCGCGGGCGCGGGGGCGCTCGGTCACCGGTACGACGTGCAGAACTGGCTGCGCGCCGCGTTCACGACGTCGCAGCTGGTCGGCCGCACGGCGGCCCGGTCCGGTGCGGCGATCACGGCCGAGCTGCCCACCGGCGAGGTGGTGTCCGCGGTGGCGAACGACGCGCTGCGCGTGGGCGAGGTGTACGCGACGCTCGCGCGGTTCGTCGGCTCGCTGGCGGCCTACGCGGCCGTCGCGGTGCTCATGCTGCGCGTGTCGGTGCCGCTGGGCGTCATCGTGCTCGTGGGCCTGCCGACCGTCGCGGCCGTGCTCGGCCTGCTGGTCCGGCCGCTGCAGCGCCGTCAGGCGGCGCAGCGCGAGGCGTCGGGACGCCTGACCACGCTGGGCGCCGACACGGTCTCGGGCCTGCGCATCCTGCGCGGCATCGGCGGCGAGCAGGTGTTCACCGGGCGGTACCGGAGCCAGTCGCAGCTCGTGCGGCGCCGGGGCGAGGAGGTCGCGGTCACGCAGTCGTGGCTCGACGCGCTCCAGGTGCTGCTGCCGGGCCTGTTCGTCGTCGCGCTCGTGTGGGTGGGCGCGCACATGGCGCTGGAGGGCACCATCACGCCCGGCGAGCTCGTCACGACCTACGGCTACGCGGCGTTCCTCGCCTGGCCCGTGCAGAACGCGACGATGATGCTGCAGGCCACCACCCGCGCCCACGTCGCGGCCCGCAAGGTCCTCGCGGTGCTGCGCGTCGTGCCCGCGACGGGGGTGCGGGCCGCCACGTCGACGCCGCCCCCGGCCGGGTCCGCGCTCGTCGACGAGGCCAGCGGCGTCACGCTCGAGCCCGGCCGGGTCGTGGCGCTCGTCAGCGCCGACCCGGACGAGTCCGCGCGCATCGCCACGCGGCTCGGCCGGTTCGACGACGAGGCGGAGGCGGCGACACCGGTGCGCCTGGGCGGCGTGCTGCTCGCCGACCTGCCCAAGGACGTCGTCCGCGAGCGCGTCGTCGTCGCCGAGGCCATGCCGCACCTGTTCTCCGGCCCGCTCGCGCAGGAGCTCGACGTGCGCGGCACGGGCGCGCGCGACGAGGTGCTGCGCGCGATGGCGCTCGCCGACGCGCAGGACGTGCTCGACTCGGTGCCGGACGGCATCGACGGCGAGCTGCCCGAGAAGGGCCGCTCGCTGTCCGGGGGCCAGCGCCAGCGCGTCGCGCTCGCCCGCGCGCTGCTCACCGAGGCCGAGGTGCTCGTGCTCGTCGAGCCGACGAGCGCCGTCGACGCGCACACCGAGGCCCGGATCGCCGCACGCCTCGCCGGCTCCCGTCGCGGGCGCACGACGCTCGTCGTGACCGCCAGCCCGCTCGTGCTCGACCACGTCGACGAGGTCCAGCTCGTGCGCGACGGCGTGCTCGTCGCGCGCGGCACGCACGCCGGCCTGCTCGACGGGGCGGCAGGGCCCCGCGTCGCGGCGGAGTACCGCCGCGTCGTCGGCCGGCGGATGGACGACGACGCCGCGGCCGCGCCGCAGGACCACGACGTGCCGGAGGACCTGCCGGCACCCGCGCTCGCCGCACCCGGCGCGCGCGACGACCACGACCACGGGGGTGAGGCATGAGCACGGCCACCACGCTGCCCGTCGCCGACGGCGACGTCGTGCGGCGGTACGCCGGCGGCCTGCTGCGCCGCAACCGCCGCCCGCTCGGGCGCATCGCGCTCCTGCACACGCTCGCGGCCGTCGCCGGCCTGGCGGGGCCCTGGCTCCTCGGGCGCCTGGTCGACGCCGTCACGGCCGGCACGACCGCGCGGTACGTCGACACGCTCGTCGCCGTCGGCGTGGTCGCCGTCCTGCTGCAGACCGGGCTGATCCGGTACGCGCAGCGCGCGTCCATGCTGTTCGGCGAGGAGGTGTTCGCCCAGCTGCGCGAGGAGTTCGTCGAGACGGTGACGGCCCTGCCGCTGTCCACCGTGGAGCGCGCCGGCACGGGCGACCTCGTCGCGCGCACCACCAACGACGTCAACAAGCTGCAGCACGCCGTCCGGTTCGGCGTCCCGCGCGTCATCGTCGCGGTCGTCACGATCGGCCTCACCGTCGCCGCCTCGGTGCTGCTGTCGCCGCTCGTGTCGCTCGGGCTGTTCGTCGGCGTGCCGTCGATGGTGCTCACCGTGCGCTGGTACCTGCGCCGCGCGACGCCCGCCTACGTGCGCGAGGCCGCGACGTACGCGGTGCTCAACGGCACCATCACGGAGACGGTCGAGGGCGCGCGCACGGTCGACGCCCTCGGGCTCGCCGCTCGCCGGACGCGCCGCATCGACGCGGACCTCGCCGACGCGTTCGACGCCGAGAAGGTGACCCTGCGCCTGCGCACGGTCCTGTTCCCCGCGATCGACCTCGCGTTCGTGCTCGCGCCCGTCGCGGTGCTGCTGTGGGGCGGGTGGCTCGCCGCGGACGGACGCGTGACGCTCGGCGCGGTGACCACGATCGTGCTCTACGCGTACCAGATGGCCGGCCCGGTGTGGGAGCTCATCTTCTGGGTCGACGAGATCCAGGTCGCCGCCACCGCGCTCGCGCGGATCGTCGGCGTCCAGCTCGTCGCGCCGGACCGCGAGGCGACGGGGGCGACGCCGACGGACGAGCGGATCGCCACGCGGGGGCTGCGCTACGCGTACCGGGAGGGGCACGACGTCCTGCACGGCATCGACCTCGACCTCGCCCCCGGCGAGCGTCTCGCGGTCGTGGGCCCGTCGGGCGCCGGCAAGTCCACGCTCGGCCGGATGATCGCCGGGATCCACCCGCCCACCGGCGGCACCGCGACCGTGGGCGGCGTGCCGCTCGTCGACCTGCCCCTCGACGACCTGCGCGGCCACGTCGCGCTCGTCACGCAGGAGCACCACGTGTTCGTCGGGACGCTCGCGGACAACCTGCGCCTCGCGCGGGTCGGCGCGGACGACGCCGAGCTCGAGCACGCGCTGCGCGCCGTCGACGCGTGGGACTGGGTGCAGGCCCTGCCCGAGGGTCTCGCCACCGAGGTCGGCTCGGGCGGGGCGCCGCTCACGCCCGCGCAGGCGCAGCAGGTCGCGCTCGCGCGGCTCGTGCTGCTCGACCCGCACACCCTCGTGCTCGACGAGGCGACGTCGCTGCTCGACCCGCGCGCCGCGCGGCACCTCGAGCGGTCGCTGTCGGCGGTGCTCGCCGGGCGGACGGTCGTCGCCATCGCGCACCGGCTGCACACCGCCCATGACGCCGACCGCGTCGCGGTCGTCGACGGCGGGCGGATCAGCGAGATCGGCTCGCACGAGGAGCTCGTCGCCGCGCGCGGCGAGTACGCGGCGCTGTGGCACTCGTGGCAGCACGAGTCGTCCGACCGCAGCTGACGAACGGCGGCCGGCCCGCCGCACCGGACCGGCGCACGTGACCGGTCGCACCCGGGCCGGCGGCACCCGGGCGGACGCGCCCGTCGGCGC
>NZ_JBFTEP010000139.1:0-8892 GCF_047229365.1 Cellulomonas pasadenensis
GGGCCGGGCCCAGCGCGGGCGCCTCGCTCGCGGCCGCCGCCGAGGCGGCCGCCGCGGCGACGGGACCGCCCTGCGTCGTACCGCCGCGCCCCAGGCGCCCCAGGACCAGCCCGGTGATGGACGGCCGGCCCTGCTGCTTGTTGTAGACGTCGAACGCCACCGCGGCGAGCAGCACGAGACCCTTGATGACCTGCGTCCGGTCGGCGCCGACGCCCATGAGCATGAGTCCGCTGTTGAGCACCGCCATGACCAGTCCGCCGACCATCGACGCCGTCACCGTGCCGATCCCGCCGGACACCGCCGCACCGCCGATGAAGACGGCGGCGATCGCGTCGAGCTCCCACATGGTGCCGTCCGACGGTCCCGCGGACGTCGCCCGGCCGACGAACATGATGCCCGCGAGCGCCGCGAGGAAGGACATGTTGGCCATCACGAGGAAGTAGGTGCGGCGCGTGTTGACGCCGGACAGTGCCGCGGCGGCACGGTTGCCGCCGACCGCGTAGATGTGCCGGCCGAAGCGGGTCCGCTGCGTGATGACGTGGTAGACGATCACGAGCCCGACGAGGATCAGCCCGGGGACGGGGAACGACGTGCCGGGGCGCCCGCTGCCGAACAGCCAGGTGACGTACCCGATGACGGCGCCCACGAGCACGATCCGCACGACCACCGGCCACAGGGGCTGGGCCCGGTCGCCGGAGGCGGCGAGCCGACGGTGCTGGGTGAGCTGCGAGTACGCGAACCCGGCGATCGCGAGCAGCCCGAGCAGGAGGGTCGAGTTGTTCATCTGCGTGAACGCCGGCCCCCACTCGGGCAGGTAGCCGGAGCCGAGGAACCGCAGCTCCTGCGGGACGGGGACGCTGATGGACCCGCTCATCCAGATGACCGCGCCGCGGAAGATCATCATGCCGGCGAGGGTCGTGATGAACCCCGGGATGCCGAGCCGCGCGAGCCAGAAGCCCTGCCAGCACCCGATCAGCGCCCCCGCCGCGAGGCCCACCAGCACGGCGGCCCACCACGGCAGGCTGAGGTCGCGCGCGCTGAGCGCGACGAGCATGCCGACGAAGCCCGCGACGGACCCGACGGACAGGTCGATCTGCCCGATCACGATGACCATGACCATCCCGATCGCCAGGATGAGCACGTAGGCGTTGCCGGACAGGAGGTTCTGGAAGTTCGACGGCGTGAGCATCCGGCCGCCCGACGCCACGTCGAACGCGACGAGCAGCGCGACGAGCGCGAACACCATCGTGAACTGGCGGATGTCCCCGCCGAGGACCTGCTTGAAGGACGTCATCGTCCGCTCCCTGCTTCGGGCCGGTGGGTCAGCGCGGCGCCACGCCGACGGCGGGGGTGCCGGCGGCCGCGGTGCTCGTCGCGGTGGTGGTCATGAGGCGCATGAGGCGCTCCTGGTCGGCGTCCTGCGCGTCGAGGACGCCGGTGACGCGGCCCTCGCAGATCGTGTAGATGCGGTCGCACAGCCCGAGCAGCTCGGGCAGCTCCGAGGAGATGACGACGACCGCCTTGCCCTGGTCGGCGAGGTCCTGGATCAGCTTGTAGATCTCGTACTTGGCGCCGACGTCGATCCCGCGCGTCGGCTCGTCGAGGATCAGCACGTCCGGGTTCGGGAACATCCACTTGGCCAGGACCACCTTCTGCTGGTTGCCCCCGGACAGCGTGGTGACGCCGGCGTCCACGGTCGGGCTCTTGATGCGCAGCGAGCGTCGGTACCCCTCCGCGACCGCGCCCTCGCGGTCCACGTCGAGCAGCCAGCGGCGCACGACGGCGCGCAGGTTGGCCGACGTGGTGGTGCGGCGGATCGTGTCGAGCAGGTTCAGGCCGAGGTTCTTGCGGTCCTCCGGTACGTACGCGATGCCGTGCCGGATGGCCGCCTCCACGGTCGGCACCTGCACGGGCCGGCCGTGGAGCAGCACCTCGCCCGCGAGCCAGGTGCCGTAGCTGCGACCGAAGACGGATCGCGCGAGCTCGGTGCGTCCCGCGCCCATGAGCCCCGCGAAGCCGACAATCTCGCCGCTGCGGACGTGGAAGGCGGAGTCCTTGCACACCAGGCGCCCGGGCACCGTCGGGTGCTCCACGCGCCAGCCGCGGACCTCGAGGACCGTCTCGCCGATGGTCGGCGTGTGGTGCGGGTAGCGGTTCTCCAGCGAGCGCCCGACCATCGCCCGGATGATCCGGTCCTCGTCGACGTGCCCCGCCTCGACGGCGTACGTCTCCACCGTGCGACCGTCGCGGATCACGGTGACCGCGTCGGCGACGGCGGCGATCTCGTTGAGCTTGTGGGAGATCATGATCGAGGTGATCCCGCGCGCCTGCAGGCCGCGCAGGAGCGCGAGCAGGTTCTCCGAGTCGTCCTCGTTGAGGGCGGACGTCGGCTCGTCGAGGATGAGCAGCCGCACGTCCTTCGACAGGGCCTTGGCGATCTCCACGAGCTGCTGCTGCCCCACCCCCAGGTTCTTCACCGGCGTGGCGGGGTCGACGTCGAGGCCGACGCGGGCCAGGAGGTCCACCGTCCGGCGGCGCGCGGCGTCCCAGTCGATCAGCCCCCGACTCATGACCTCGTTGCCGAGGAAGATGTTCTCGGAGATCGACAGCTCGGGGATGAGCGCGAGCTCCTGGTGGATGATCACGATGCCGGCCCGCTCGGACGCCTTGATGTCCTTGAAGCGGACCTCCTCGCCCTGGAAGACCACCGCGCCGCCGTACGACCCGTGCGGGTAGACGCCCGACAGGATCTTCATCAGGGTCGACTTGCCCGCGCCGTTCTCGCCGCAGACGGCGTGGATCTCCCCGACCCGGACCGCCATCGTCACGCCGTCCAGCGCCCGCACACCCGGGAACTCCTTGGTGATGCCCCGCATCTCGAGGATGACGTGGTCCGCGTGATCCATGCGTACCTCCGATCGCGCCGCCCAGCACCGGACCCGACGGCAGACAACGTTGTCTGCGAGGTGTCTACCGGCGCGTCGCCGAATCGGTCAAGCCGGACTTCGGTTCTCATCGGTAACGATCAGACAACGTTGTCCAGTTGGAAGGGTGTCTTGCCCGCTCCGGTTGACATCGTTGTCTCGCCGTGGCGACGATCGTCCCGCTGCGCGGCGACGACGCGCGTCGCGGCCACTGATCTCGACGAGGAGACGACGTGCGACGACGCATGCGCGCCCTGGGTGCGACGGCCGCGACCGCGGTCCTCACAACCGCGCTGGCGGTCCCGGTGCAGGGTGGCGCGACCACCGCCGAGGACCCCGACCTTTACCGCCCGGTGGCCCACTTCGCGCCCCGGCAGCACTGGGTCAACGACCCCAACGGGCCCGTCTGGTTCGACGGCCGCTACCACCTGTTCTTCCAGCACAACCCGGCCGGGGACGCGTGGGGCAACATGTCGTGGGGTCACGCGGTCAGCACGGACCTGGTGACGTGGGAGGAACGGCCGGTCGCGATCCCGTGGTCCGAGCGCGAGCACATCTTCTCGGGCTCGGTCGTCGTCGACGAGGGCAACACGAGCGGCTTCGGCACACCCGGGCGCACGCCGCTCGTCGCCGCCTACACCAGCTGGCACCCGCTCACCGGCGTCCAGGCGCAGTCGATCGCCTACAGCCTCGACGCCGGCGAGACGTGGACCCGGTACGCGGGCAACCCGGTCCTCGACATCGGGTCCTCCGAGTTCCGGGACCCCGAGGTGTTCCGCTACGAACCGGGCGGGTACTGGGTCATGGCGGTCGCCCTCGCGACCGAGCGCACCATCCGGTTCTACCGCTCGGACGACCTGACACGGTGGACCCACCTGAGCGACTTCGGCCCCGCCGGTGCCGTCGACGGCGTGTGGGAGATGCCCGACCTGTTCGAGCTCGCGGTGGACGGGGACCCCGCGCGCACCCGCTGGGTGCTGGTCGTCAGCCTCAACCCCGGCGGTGTGGCCGGCGGCTCGGGTGCGCAGTACTTCGTCGGCGACTTCGACGGCACGCGGTTCGTGTCCGACGCCCCCTCGGCGGGCGTCCCGGACGTCGAGGGCACCGTCCTCGCCGACTTCGACGGCGGGCGCTACCCCGAGGGCTGGACGGCCACCGGGGACGCCCTCGGCCCGGTGCCGGCGGCGGGCACGCTGCCGGGCCAGCACGCCGTCACGGGGTTCCAGGGCGACGGGCTCGTCAACACGTTCCGCGGCGGGGACGGCGCGACCGGGACCCTGACGTCACCCCCCTTCGCGATCGAGCGCCGCTGGCTGACCATGCGTGTCGGCGGCGGCCACCACCCCCGTCCGACCGGCGCCGGCGACGGCTCGGCGCCGCCGGGGACGGTGCTCGCCGACTTCGAGGGCGAGGGCTTCGACGGGTGGACCGTCGAGGGCACCGCCTTCGGGTCCGGCCCGGTCGCGGGTGACGCCGCCTGCCAGACGGGCGTGCGGGGGCACCTCGGCACGGGTCTCGCGAACTCCTACCAGAACGGCCACGGCGATCCGTGCGACCCGCCCCCCGACTCCGCCACCGGCCGGCTCGTCTCACCGGCGTTCACCGTCGGGCACCGGTGGGTCAACGTCCTCGTCGGCGGCGGAGCGGGCACCGACACCGCCGTCCGGCTCGTCGTCGACGGTGAGGTCGTCCGCACCGCCACGGGCCGCGAGAGCGGCACCCTGCACTGGGTCGCCTGGGACGTCGCCGAGCTGGCCGGCGCGAGCGCGCACCTCGAGGTGGTCGACGAGGACACCGGCGGCTGGGGGCACGTCATGGTCGACCACGTCGTGCTCTCGGACGAACCCGCGCGCCCCCGGGCGGAGGAGACGACGGTCAACCTGCTCGTCGACGGGCAGGTCGTGCGGACCGCGACCGGCCAGGACAGCGAGCACCTCGCGCCGGTCTCGTGGGACGTCGGCGAGCTGGTCGGGCGCACCGCGCAGATCGCGGTGGTCGACACGAGCACGGGCGGGTGGGGCCACGTGCTGCTGGACCAGGTGGTGGCTGCCGACGCGCCCGCCCGCACGGACCTCGAGCGCCACGCGTGGCTCGACCACGGGCGGGACTACTACGCCCCGCTCACGTTCGAGGGCACGCCCACCGGGGAGCGCATCGCGGTCGCGTGGATGAACAACTGGGAGTACGCCGGTGCGACGCCCACCACCGGGTGGCGCGGGTCGATGACGCTGCCGCGCACGCTCGCGCTGCGCACGGTCGACGGGCGCGTGGTGCTCACGTCACGGCCGGTCGAGGTGCCGGGCGGACCGTCGGCACGCCGGCTCACCGACGCCGAGGGCGTGCTGCGCGACGCCACCGTGCCCGTCCCCGAGGCCACGGACCGCGGCGCCGTCGTCCTCACCGCCGAGTTCGACCCCGGCGACGCGCGACGCTTCGGCCTGCACGTGCGCGCGGGGGACGACGGACGGACGGTCATCGGCTACGACGTCGCCACGCAGCGGATGTTCGTCGACCGGACGGGGTCCGGCGTCGTCGACTTCCACCCCGCCTTCGCCGGCGTGCACTCGGCACCGCTGCGCGTGCGCGACGGACGCGTGCGGCTGCAGGTGGTGGTCGACCGCTCCTCCGTCGAGGTCTTCGGCAACGACGGAGAGGCGACGATCACCGACCTCGTGTACCCGCACCCGGGCAGCGACGGCGTGGCGCTGTTCGCCGACGGCGGCGGCGTCACCGTCACGTCGCTCGAGCTGCGCCCGCTCGCGCCGGGCGTCGGCTGACGTGCACGGCGTCGCCGCGTCCGCACCACCCGTCCGCGTGACGTCCGCCCGGCGGGCCCCGGCCGGTGCCGCGCACCCACCTACCCTCGTGCCATGACGACGCTGTCGCGGCCGGACACCACTGCGGAGTCGCGCGTCGGCGTCCGCCGGCGCGCGACCATGCGGGACGTGGCGGCGCTGGCAGGCGTCGGCATCAAGACCGTCTCGCGCGTCGTGAACGGCGAGTCCGGCGTCTCCCCCGCCATGGTGGAGCGCGTGAACGACGCGGCGCGCGCGCTCAACTACCGGCCCGACCTCAACGCCGGCAACCTGCGTCGCAGCGAGCGGCGGTCCCAGAGCCTCGGGCTCGTGCTCTCCAGCGTCGACAACCCCTTCGCGGCCGCCATCCACCGCGCGATCGAGGACGTCGCGGGCGAGCGCGGCGTGGCCGTCCTCGCCGGCAGCACGGACGAGGAACCGGACCGTGAGCGCGCTCTCGTGGCCGCCCTCGCCGCACGCCGCGTCGACGGCCTCATCATCTCGGCGATCACGCCCGACCAGGGCTACCTGCGCTGGGAGCACGAGTCCGGCACGCCCGTCGTCATGGTCGACCGGCGTGCGACGGGCCTCGACGTCGACTCGGTCGTCGCGGACAACGCCGCCGGTGCGGAACGGGCCACCCGGCACCTCGTCGAGCACGGCCACCGGCGGATCGCCTACCTCGGTGACCTCGCTCGGATCGACACCGCCCGCGAGCGCCACCGCGGTTTCGTGCAGGCGCTCGCGGACGCCGGGATCCCGGCTGCGTCCGTGCCCGCGGCGGACGACGTGCACAGCGAGGAGGCGGCCGAGGCCGCCGTGCACGCGCTGCTGACCGGGCCCGAGCCGCCGACGGCGCTCTTCACGAGCCAGAACCTGATCACGATCGGCGCGATCCGGGCGTTGCGCGCGCTCGGTCTGCAGCACCGCGTCGCGCTCGTCGGCTTCGACGACTTCCAGCTCGCCGACCTGCTCGAGCCGCGCGTCACCGTCATCGCGCAGGACCCGGCACGGATCGGCGCGCTCGCGGCGCATCGGGTCTTCGAGCGCCTCGCACATCGCGACCTGCCGCCCGAGACCGTCGTCGTCCCGACCCGTCTCGTCGCCCGCGGGTCGGGCGACGATCCGGCCCGCCTGACGCCTACCCGCGGTCGACGCCGTCGCGGAGCGGTGTCCACCCGAACAGCGGGTGCACCTCGTCGCCCTCTGCGCCGGCCTCCACGAGGAGAGCGAGGCTTGCACGGTCTCCGGAGACTGGCGCGTTCAGCAGCGGGGTGAAGCCGTCGTCCACCGCGTCGACTTTCTGCGCCGGCAACACGCATCCGGGCACTGCCGTCACGTGTCCGTTCACTGTCCACACCAGCACAAAGGCCGTCCCTCCGAGCGGAGGAACGGCCTCTGACCTGCTACTTCGGTGGAGCTGAGGGGACTCGAACCCCTGACCCCCTGCATGCCATGCAGGTGCGCTACCAGCTGCGCCACAGCCCCGTCGCCCTCGCGGGCTCCGTGCACCCCGTGAGGTGCTCGGAAACTATAGGCCGCCGCGCGGCCGAAACGCTAATCGGGGTCGCGCGTCTCCGCGTCGGCGCTCTCGTCGGGAGCCGTCACGTCGGGTCCGGCGTTCCAGTCCGACGACGCGTCCGTCGGGCCGAGGTTGTAGCCGTGCAGGCGCCAGCCGGGCTCCGCACCCGCGCGGTCGGCCGTCAGCTCGGCCCAGTGGGCGTTGAGCATGCCGACGACGCCCCGCCAGTGCGGCGGCTGCCCGAGCAGGTCGGCGACGACGGAGCCGATCGCGGCGCCGTGCGACACGACGACGACCGTGCCGTCGCGCCCCACCCGCGCGGCGTGCTCGCGCACCGCCGTGCCGACGCGCGCGGCCACCTCGGCGCGGGTCTCGGCGCCGACGCCCGCGGGGTCGCCGCCGGCGCGCCACACGGCGAACTCCTGCGGCCAGCGCGCCTCGATCTCGTGGCCCGTCAGGCCCTCCCACTCGCCGAAGCCGCGCTCGCGCAGCCGCGGGTCGCGCTCGACGACCGTGCCGAGCGCACGGCCCAGCGCGTCCGCGGTCTCGGCCGCACGGGACAGGTCCGAGCTGACGACGAGCGTCGGGGCGTACCGGGCGACGATGCGCGCCGCGGCCGTGCGCGCCTGCCAGCGCCCCGCGTCGTCCAGGGGGATGTCGACCTGCCCCTGCAGACGCGCGGTGGCGTTGTACGCCGTGCGGCCGTGCCGCCACAGCAGCAGGCGCCCGGCACCGGTGGGGGCGGCGCTCACTCCTCGCCGTCCCGGGCGCCCCGCTCGTCCGCGGGGAGCTCGATGACCGGGCAGTCCTTCCAGAGCCGCTCGAGGGCGTAGTACACGCGGTCCTCGGCGTGCTGGACGTGCACGACGATGTCGCCGAAGTCGATGAGGACCCAGCGGCCCTGGCCCTTGCCCTCGCGGCGCACCGGCTTGGCGTCGAGCGTGTGCAGCGCCTCCTCCACGGCGTCGACGATCGCGCCGACCTGCCGCTCGTTGGTGCCGGAGGCGATGAGGAAGACGTCCGTGAGCACGAGCTGCTCGCTGACGTCGAGGGCGATGATCTCCTGGGCCTTGAGGTCGGACGCGGCACGGGCCGCCGCGTGGGCCAGCTCGATCGCACGGGTGCTCGCGGGCACGGGTCTCCTCGGGGTCGTGGCGCCGGTCGGCGCCGTGGTCGTGGCGTGCGGCGCGCGCGGCCCCGCACGGCGGTCAGAGCGGAGGCGCTCCCCCGACGGCCGCGAGCAGCGTGAGCGCCGGCACGCCGGCCGCCGTCTCGTCACCGCGGGCGTTGATGAGCAGCAGCATGATGAGGAAGCCCAGGACGAACGCGACCAGCGCGAGCACGAGCAGGTGCAGCCACGTGTACGGGTACCGGCGCGTCTCCGGCTCGTCGTCGAGGTCCTCGTCGTCGTGCTCGTCGGCCACGGCGCGTCCCCAGGGCGCCGACGGCTCGCCGCGCACGGGGACCGCGGCGTCCGGTGCCGGACCGGTCGTGCCGCGGCCGTCGGCCGCCGGCGCGAAGGGCGAGGAGCCGACCGCCTGCGGCGCGGGTGCGGCCGCGGGCTCGGCGGCCGAGCCACCCCAGACGGGACCCGCGGGTGCGGGCGCCGGGACGGGACGGGGCGCGGACGACGCGGTGCGGCCGCCGGCAG
>NZ_JBFTEP010000140.1:0-8886 GCF_047229365.1 Cellulomonas pasadenensis
CGGTGCACACCCTCGGGCCCGACGGCTTCGCGGTGCACGCCGCCGGCCAGGAGGACGCCCCGCCGGACGCACCGGGCGGCGCGGACGGGGCCGACGAGCCGACCGCGGCGAGCGCCGACGCGCACACCGCCGACGGCGACGAGATGCGCGACGAGGAGGTCGTCCGGTGAGCCTGACCCACTACCTCGTGCTGGCCGCGATCCTGTTCGCGATCGGCGCGACCACGGTCCTGCTGCGGCGCAACGCGATCATCGTGTTCATGGGCGTCGAGCTCATGCTCAACTCGACGAACCTGCTGCTCGTGACGTTCTCGCGCTACCACGGGAACCTCACCGGCCAGGTGCTCGCGTTCTTCGTGATGGTCGTCGCGGCCGCGGAGGTGGTCGTCGGGCTGGCGATCATCGTGTCGATCTTCCGAACCCGGCGCTCGGCCTCCGTCGACGACGTCAACCTGCTGAAGAGCTGAGGGGCGGCACGTGCACACCCTGATGTCCCTGACGACGCCTGCCGTCGTGGCCGCCGCGGACCCCGCGGTGGCGACCGTGCCGTGGGACGGCGCGCGCACCGCCGCGCTGCTGGTGGTCCTGCCGCTGCTGTCGGCCGCCGTCCTGCTCCTCCTCGGCCGCCGCGCCGACCGCTGGGGCCACTGGCTCGGCGTGCTCGCGTCCGCCGCGTCGTTCGTGGTCGCCGCCGTCCTGCTGGTCGGGCTGCTCGGCCGCCCGGCGGAGGAGCGCGTGCACGACGTCTCCTTCGGCACGTGGGTCGACGCGGGGGCGCTGAGCGTCGACGCGGGCCTGCGCGTCGACCCGCTGTCGCTGACGTTCGTGCTGCTCGTGACGTTCGTCGGCACGCTCATCCACGTCTACTCCGTGGCGTACATGGACCACGACGTCGACCGCCGGCGCTTCTTCGCGTACCTCAACCTGTTCGTCGCCGCGATGCTCCTGCTGGTGCTCGCCGACTCCTACCTGCTGCTGTTCGTCGGCTGGGAGGGCGTCGGCCTCGCGTCGTACCTGCTCATCGGGTTCTGGAACCACAACACCCCGTACGCGGTGGCGGCCAAGAAGGCGTTCGTCGCCAACCGCGTCGGCGACGTCGGCCTGATCCTCGCGATGGGCCTGATGTTCGCGACGTTCGGCAGCCTCGACTTCGGCACGGTGCACGCGGGCGTGGCGCAGGCGAGCGAGGGGACCCTCACGCTCATCGGCCTCGCGCTGCTGCTCGCCGCGTGCGGCAAGTCGGCGCAGTTCCCGCTGCAGTCGTGGCTCGGCGACGCGATGGCGGGCCCGACGCCGGTCTCGGCGCTCATCCACGCCGCCACCATGGTCACCGCCGGCGTCTACCTCATCGTGCGCTCGGGCGTGATCTACGCGGCGGCGCCGACCGCGCAGCTCGTCGTCGCGGTCGTCGGCGCGATCACGCTGCTCTTCGGCGCGGTCGTCGGCTGCGCCAAGGACGACATCAAGAAGGCGCTGGCCGCCTCCACGATGTCGCAGATCGGCTACATGGTGCTCGCCGCGGGCCTCGGGCCCGTCGGGTACGCCTTCGCGATCTTCCACCTCGTCACGCACGGCTTCTTCAAAGCCGGCATGTTCCTCGGTGCCGGGTCCGTCATGCACGGCATGGACGACCAGGTCGACATGCGCCGGTTCGGCGGTCTGGGCCGGTACATGAAGATCACGTACGTCACGTTCATGGCCGGCTGGCTCGCGATCCTCGGCGTCTTCCCGTTCGCGGGCTTCTGGAGCAAGGACAAGATCATCGAGGCCGCGTTCGTGCCGGTCGACGGCGAGCCGTGGCGGGCCTGGGTGTTCGGCGGGATCGCGCTGCTGGGCGCCGGCATCACGGCGTTCTACATGTCGCGCCTGTTCTTCCTCACCTTCGAGGGGCAGAAGCGCTGGTCCGCCCGGCGCGACGGGTCGGCGCAGCACCCGCACGAGTCGCCGCTGCTCATGACCGTCCCGATGATCGTGCTCGCGGTCGGCTCCGTGGGCCTCGGCTGGCTGCTCTCGGGTGCCGGGTTCGTCGAGTGGCTCGAGCCGTCCGTCGGGCACACCGAGCACCACGAGCCCGTGCTGCCCGTGCCGGTCATCGTCGGCGCCACGCTCGCGCTCGTGCTCGTCGGCGTCGTGCTCGCGTGGCGCATGTACGCGGTCGGGCAGGTCCCCGTCGCCCCGCCGCGCGGCACCGTCGCGACGCGCGCGGCCCGCAAGGACCTCTACCAGGACGTCGTCAACGACGCCGTCCTCGTCGAGCCCGGCCGGTACCTGACGCGCTCGCTCGTGTACGGGGACAAGGCCGTCGTCGACAACGCGGCGACCGGCCTCGGCCGCGCCACGGTCGGCGTCGGCGACGCGGTGCGCCGCGTGCAGAACGGGTACGCCCGGTCCTACGCCGCGTCGATGCTCATCGGGCTCGTGGCGCTCACGGTCGTCGTCCTGGCCGTGCGCGGCTGAGGCGGAGGAGGCGGACAGATGACGGACTTCCCCTGGCTCACCGCGCTGGTGGTGCTGCCCGTGCTCGGCGCGGTGGCGCTGTGGGCGCTGCCCGCGGGCGCGCGCCGGCACAGCCGGACGGTCGCGCTCGCGGTCGCGCTGCTCGAGCTGCTGCTGACGGCGGCGGCGTTCGGCGCCTTCGACACCGCGGCGGCCGGCACGCACCAGCTCACCGAGACGTACCCCTGGATCCCGGCGTTCGGCGTCTCGTGGGCGCTCGGCGTGGACGGCGTCGGCCTGGCGCTCATCGCCATGTCGGTCGTGCTCGTGCCGCTCGTCGTGCTCGCCGCCTGGCGCGAGCAGGGCTCGGGCGACGTGCCGACCGACCGGCTGCGCCACTACCTGGCGCTCGTCCTGCTGCTCGAGGCGTTCGTCGTCCTCGTCTTCGCGGCGCGCGACGTGTTCCTGTTCTACGTCGTCTTCGAGGCGATGCTCATCCCCGTCTACTTCATGATCGGCGGGTTCGGCGGCGCCCGGCGCCGGTACGCGGCGGTGAAGTTCCTGCTCTACTCGCTCGCCGGCGGGCTCATCATGCTCATCGGCGTCATCGGGCTGTACCTGCAGGGTCCGCGGGGGCCGCAGGGGTTCCTCACCGAGAACCTCACGGGCCTCGCGCTCGACCCGACCCTCGAGCGGTGGCTGTTCCTGTCGTTCTTCGTCGCGTTCGCGATCAAGGCGCCGATGTTCCCGGTGCACACATGGCTGCCCGACGCGGCGGAGCAGGCGCCCGCCGGCACGTCGACGCTGCTCGTCGGCGTGCTCGACAAGGTCGGCACGTTCGGCATGCTGACGCTCTGCCTCCCGCTGTTCCCGGACGCATCCCGCTGGGCCGCGCCGGCCGTCATCGCCCTCGCCGCGGTGTCGGTGCTCTACGGCGCGCTGCTCGCCATCGGCCAGAAGGACCTCATGCGGCTCGTCGCGTACACGTCGGTGTCGCACTTCGGGTTCATCGTGCTCGGCATCTTCGCGTTCACGTCGACGTCGGTGGCGGGCTCGTCCTTCTACATGGTCAACCACGGGCTCTCGACCGGGGCGCTGTTCCTGCTCGTCGGCTTCCTCGCCGCACGGCGCGGGTCGCAGCAGGTCGCGGACTTCGGCGGCCTGCAGAAGGTGGTGCCGGTCATGGCGGGGATGTTCCTCGTCGTCGGCCTGTCCGCCCTGTCCCTGCCCGGCCTGTCGACGTTCGTCAGCGAGATCCTCGTGCTCGTCGGCAGCTTCGGCCGGCACCCGGTCGCGGCGGGCGTCGCGACGCTCGGCGTCGTGCTCGCCGCCGTCTACGTGCTGTGGACGTACCAGCGGCTGTTCACCGGGCCGGTGCGTCCCGAGCTGGCCGCCATGCCGGAGGCGTCGGCGCGCGAGCGCTGGGTCGTCGGCCCGCTCATCGCCGCGATGCTGGTGCTCGGGTTCCTGCCCGGGCCCGCGCTCGACCTCGTGCGGCCCGCCGCCGAGACGACGCTCACGCAGGTGGGCGTCGAGGACGTCGAGCCCGACGTCCTCGTTGCCGTGCCCGCGTCCGAGGAGGGGAGCGACCGGTGAACACCTTCACCGCACCCGACATCGCCTGGGGCCCGCTGGTCCCCGTGCTCGTCGTGCTGCTGGCGGCCGTCGTCGGCGTGCTCGTCGAGGCCTTCGTGCCCGACCGGCTGCGCCGCCCCGTGCAGCTCGGCCTCAGCGTCGCCGCCCTCGCGGGCGCCCTCGTCGCCGTCGCCGCGCTGTGGTCGGACGTGCGCCGCACCGGCGGCACCGACGTGCTCACCGGCTCGCTGGTCGTCGACGGGCCGACGCTCGTGCTGCAGGCCACGCTCGCGCTCCTCGCGCTGCTGTCCGTGCTGCTGTTCGCGGACCGCCTCACCGGCGGCGAGGACGCGTTCGCGCCGTCGGGCGCCGCCGTGCCCGGGTCGGACTACGAGGAGGTGGCGCGCCGCAAGGGCCTGCGCCAGACCGAGGTCTTCCCCCTCCTGCTCTTCGCCACCGGCGGGATGATGATCTTCCCCGCGACGGCCGACCTGCTGACGCTGTTCGTGGCGCTCGAGGTGCTGTCGCTGCCGCTGTACCTGCTCGCGGGCCTGGCGCGCCGGCGCCGCCTGCTGTCGCAGGAGGCGTCGATGAAGTACTTCCTCCTCGGCGCGTTCGCCTCGGCGATCATGCTGTTCGGCATCGCCCTGCTCTACGGCTACAGCGGTTCCGTGCGGTTCACGGACATCGCCGCCGCGACAAGCGTCCCGGGCGGCCTCGACGACCTGCTGCTGATCGGCGCGGTGCTGCTGCTGGCAGGGCTGCTGTTCAAGGTCGGCGCGGTGCCGTTCCACATGTGGACGCCGGACGTCTACCAGGGCGCACCCACGCCGGTCACCGCCTTCATGGCCGCGTGCACCAAGGTCGCCGCGTTCGGCGCCCTGCTGCGCGTCGTCTACGTCATGCTGCCCGGCATGTCGTGGGACCTCGAGGTCGTCCTCTGGGTCGTCGCGCTGCTCACCATGGTCGTGGGCACCGTCGCCGCGCTCGTCCAGACGGACGTCAAGCGCCTGCTCGCGTACTCGTCGATCGCGCACGCCGGGTTCGTGCTCACCGGCGTGGTCGCGCTCGAGGCGAGCGGCATCACGGCCGTGCTGTTCTACCTGCTGGCGTACGGCGCGACGACGGTCGGCGCGTTCGGCCTCGTGACCCTCGTGCGCGAGCGCGGCACGGGCGACGCCGACGGGGAGCCGGCCGTGCTCGGCGAGGCCACGCGGCTGTCCCAGTGGGCCGGGCTCGGGCGCACGCACCCGCTGCTCGCCGTGACGTTCACGCTCTTCCTGCTGTCGTTCGCGGGCATCCCGCTCACCGCCGGGTTCACCGGCAAGTTCGCCGTCTTCACCGCCGCCGTCGAGGGCGGTGCCTGGCCGCTCGCGCTCGTCGGCGTGCTGTCGTCGGTGGCGGCCGCGTTCTTCTACGTCCGCATCATCGTGCTGATGTTCTTCACCGAGCCCGCCGGGGCGCGCGACGGCGTCCCGCACGACGGTGCCGCTGACGGTGCGGGTGACCGTGCCGGCGAGGGTGCGGGCGCGGGTGCGGGCGGGGACGGTGCGCGCGTGCCCGTGACCGTCGGCGGCGGCGCCACGGCCGCGGGAGCGGACGACGCGCCCGGCGCGACGCCCGCGTCGGCGCGCCCGTCCCCGGCGGCGTCCACGGGGACCGCGGCCGAGCCCGCGCGCGGCACGACCACCGTGGTCGGCGGCGAGGGGCTGACCGTCGTCGCGGTGGCGGTGTGCGCCCTGCTGACCGTCCTGCTCGGCGTCGTGCCCCAGCCGGTGCTCGACACGATCGCGGACGTGGCGGTGCTGCTGCCGTGACCCGACCGCGGCGGGCCGGACGAATGTGGCGGAACCGGGCGTCCTCGACGTCCCGTTCCGTGCGACGACGTGCGGACGGATAGGTTCGTCCCGTGACGACCGCCCTCGCCCTCCCGCTGCACGACGCCGAGCTGGCGGAGCGCCTCACGGGGCGCATGTCCCTGGTCGAGGAGCTGCTGCGCGACTCCGTCACCTCGACCGACCCGATCGCCGACCTGGCGTCGCGGCACCTGGTCAACGCGGGCGGCAAGCGCCTGCGTCCGCTCCTCACGCTCCTCACGGCCGAGCTCGGCCACGCCGACCGCCGGGAGGTCGTCGATGCGGCCGCCGTCGTGGAGCTCACGCACCTCGCGACGCTGTACCACGACGACGTCATGGACTCCGCGCCGGTGCGCCGCGGGGCGCCGTCGGCGCACGAGGTCTGGGGCAACTCCGTCGCGATCCTCACGGGCGACCTGCTGTTCGCGCGCGCGTCGTCGCTCGTGTCGGGGCTCGGGCCGGAGGCGGTGCGCATCCAGGCCGCGACCTTCGAGCGCCTCTGCCTCGGGCAGCTGCACGAGACGGTCGGCCCGCGCGGCGACGAGGACCCGGTCGAGCACTACCTGCAGGTGCTCGCCGACAAGACGGCGTCGCTCATCGCGACGTCCGCGCGGTTCGGCGCGATGTTCGCCGGCTGCTCCGCGGAGGTCGTGCGCACCGTCACCCGGTTCGGCGAGTGCGTCGGCGTCGCGTTCCAGCTCGCCGACGACGTCATCGACCTCACGTCGGACGGCACGGTCACGGGCAAGACACCCGGCACCGACCTGCGCGAGGGCGTCCCGACGCTGCCCGCGCTGCTGCTGCGTGCCCGGGCCGGGGCCGCCGACGCCACGGACGCGGACCGCGCCGCGCTCGCCCTGCTGGACGGCGACCTCTCCGACGACGCCGCGCTCGCCGAGGCCGTCGCCGCGCTGCGCGAGCACGACGTCGTCGCCCGCACGCGTGCGAAGGCGGTGGAGCTCGCGCACCAGGCCGTGGCCGAGCTCGCGCCCCTGCCGGCGGGGCCCGTCAAGGACGCGCTCGTGGCTTTCGCCGAGGCGCTCGTCGACCGCGCCTCGTGAGCCGGGCGGCGTGATGGGAGCGGGCGTCGAGCTGCGGTCCGCGGTCGCCACGGACCGGGCGGCACGGGACACCAACGAGGACAGCGCGTGGGCGGCGGACGGGCTGTACGTCGTCGCCGACGGCATGGGTGGGCACGAGGCCGGCGAGGTCGCGTCGCGCGTCGCGATCGAGGTGGTGAGCGTCCTCGCGGGCGCCGAGCCGACGCTCGACGACGCGGGCGACGTGCTGCGCGAGGCGCACCGGCGCGTCCGGGACCTGCCGGCGAGCGGGGAGCGACGTCCCGGCACGACCCTGACGGGCGTGGTGGTGACGAGCCGGGACGGCGAGCCGTGCTGGCTCGTGCTCAACGTCGGGGACTCGCGCACGTACCGCATGGTCGGGGGGATCCTCGAGCAGCTGACGCGCGACCACTCCGAGGTCGCGGAGCTCGTCGCGGAAGGGCTGCTGTCGGTCGAGGACGCGGCGTACCACCCGCGCCGGCACGTCGTGACGCGCGTGCTCGGCGGCGGGTCCGCGTCGGTCGAGCCCGACCTGTGGCTGTTCCCCGTGAGCCAGGGCGACCGGATGGTCGTGTGCTCCGACGGCCTGACGGACGTGCTGCCCGACGCCCGCATCCAGGCGGTGCTGCGCGTGCAGCCGGACGCCCGGGACGCGGCCGAGCGGCTCGTGCGCGAGGCGCTCGCCGCCGGCGCCCAGGACAACGTGACGGTGGTCGTGGTCGACGCGCTCACGGTCACGCGCACCGGCGCCCCGGACGCCGCCGGGCGATGACGGCCCGTCCGGCGGGGGCTCGGCCGTGAGCACGCGCGCCGCCGCCCCCCGGTGCGCCACGTGCGGCATGCCGCTGCCGCCCGAGGCGGCGTCGTGCTCCGTGTGCGGCGCCCGCGTGCCGCTCATCGCGCGCGCCGACCTGGCCCGGCGCGCCTCCGACGGCAGCACGACCGGTCGTCGCACGGCCGTGCCGTCGCCGCCCGTGCGCCACGAGGGACCGGACGACCGGGACCGGCGCGACGACCTGCCCGCACCGGTCGCGCGTCGCGCCGGCGACGCCGGTGCGACGCCCGCGCCGTTCGGGCCCGCGGTGCGCCGCCGGGCCGTCGAGGCGCCGCCCGTCCCGGAGCCCCCGTCCGTCGGCCGGCGCGTGCTCGCGCAGGTCGTCGACGCCGCCGTGCTGGCGATCGGCGCCGGTGCCGCCGCCGTGGCCGCGACGGCCGCGGGCGCGCCACCGCTGTCGGCCGCCGCCACGGCCGCCGTCCTCGTCGCCGTCGCGCAGGTGGTCGCCGAGGGCGTGACCGGCTCGACGGCCGGGGCGGCGGCCCTCAACCTCCGCACCGTGGCGCACGCGACCGGTGGCGCACCCGGCGTGGGGCGGGCTTTCGTGCGTCAGGTCGTCGTCGGGCTCGGGGCCGTGCTGCTGCTGGTCGGCTCGTGGCTGGTCGCGGCCTCCGCGGTGTTCGACCGCGGGCCGCACCGACGCGGCTGGCACGACAGGGCGTCCGGGACCCGGGTGGTCGACGCCGCGGCGCCCGCGGGGGCGCGCGGGCCGGGACGGGGCGCCGCCGACCGCCCGGGGGTGCCGCGCGACGCGGGGAGCGCGTCCGCGCCGTCCGAGCGGAGGCCGTCCGCCCCCGTGCCCTCCGCGCCCGTCCCCTCCGCCCCCGTGCCGTCGCAGCTCGTGCCGTCGGAGCCCGTCCCGTCCGACCCCCTGCCATCGGCCCCCGTGCCGACCGACCCCGCCCCGGTCCGGCCCGCGCCCGACCCCGCACCGTCCGGCGCGGTGGCGCCGCCGACCGCGCTCCCGCTCGACCGCGACCCCGCCGCCCCGTCCGCGTGGTCCGCGCCCGCCGCCCCGCCCGCCACCCGCCGCCCACCCAGGGCCGCGGGACGAGATGTCGGAGGTCCTCCAGGACGGGACGCAGCGCCTCGCGGCTGTCCTGGACGACACCGGCGCGTGGGTG
>NZ_JBFTEP010000141.1:0-8814 GCF_047229365.1 Cellulomonas pasadenensis
CCCCCCCCCCCCCCCCCCCCCCCCCCCCCCCCCCCGCCTCGCCCCAGCCGGCCCCCCCCGCGCACTACACCTTCATTGCATCGTCGGCCGCGTCAGATGTGTATAAGCGCCCGGCCGGCGGACGGTGACGGCGCCGGGACCGGCCGCGGCCCGGTGGCGGACGACGTGCCCCGTCCGCCACCGGGCCGCGGTTCCCCGCGCCGGGGTGCTGGTCAGCGGCCCCGCGTCACGGTCGCCGCGGAGGTGCGACGCGTGACGGCCAGGACGGCGGCGGCGAGCACGGCGAGGGCGCCGGCGCCGATCAGCCACGGCTGGGTGCGGGTGTCGTCGACGAGGCCGACCTGGCCGGCCTGGACGCCCGACGGCGAGCTGTGCAGGCCGTCGACGACCTGCGTGGCGAGCGCCAGCGTCGCGGGCGAGGCGGTGGCGCTGCCCCACGCGTAGACGATCGTGTTGGCGCCCTCGGCCACGTCCACGTCGGCCGGGCCGAGCAGGGCCGGCTCGGTGGTGCCGGTGGCGACGACGCTCGCGGAGATCGTGCCGGCCGGCAGGTCGAGCTTCTGCTCGTTCGGGTTGGTCAGGTTGGAGACGGCCGCCTGGCCGCCCGCGAGGACGTCGACGCCGGGTGCCGCGGCCACGTGGCGCACGGTGAGCCGGCCCTGGCCGGCGGCCGTCGGCGTGGTGTCGTTGGTGAAGAGGGTGGCCGTCGGGTTGCCGGAGGCGTCCAGGTGCGCGACAGCGGTGTAGTTGCCCCCGCCCTCCAGCGGCAGGTCCACGGGGCCGATGGCGGGCGCGCTCGCGTCCGCCGCGTCGGCCGCCGTGATCGCGACGGTGTAGGTGCCGGCGGGCAGGTCGAGCGGCCCGGCGAGCGTGCCCGGGGTGAAGTCGTCGAGCGTGCGCTCGCCGTTCACCCACACGTCCACGGTCAGGCCGGGCACGCCGTGCAGCACGGACAGCTGCGCGGCGTCGGCGCCGGCGGCCTGGGCGGGCACGGCGGCGAGGGTCAGGGCGGCGACGGCGAACGAACCTGCTGCTGCGGCGAGGGGTCGAGCGCGCATGGGAGTCCTCCAGGGTCGGCCCGCGGGGCGGGCGGTGTCGTGCTGACACCTCTACTTCCGACCGTGGGCACGTCCTGGATGCATGCGGATGCATCTTTCTCGGACGAGTTCCCGACGGGCCGTCGGCTGCGGGCCGCGGCGCCCGTGCCCCGGCGCTCGCCCGTCAGCCGCGCCGGCGCCGCAGCACCTCGCGGATCGGGGGCACGACCGTGCCCGCCTCCGCCATGTCGGCGCGTGCGAGCCGGCGGTTGCGCAGCACGCCCACGACCCCGACGAGCCACGGCACGAGCAGCACCGCGAACGCCAGCCGGTACGCGTCGAGCGAGTACGTCGTCGCCCCGGGCGGCGACGCGACCTGCAGCACGACGCCCACCGCGAGGATCCCGACGATCGACGACGTGAACCCCCCGGTGTTGACGAACCCCGTCGCGGTGCCGAGCCGGTCCGCCGCCGTGGACGTCCGCGCGAAGTCGATGCCGACGAGCGACACCGGCCCGCCCGCACCCACGACGACGCAGAACACGACGAGCTGCCCCAGCGGCCGCGGCGTGTCCGGCACCAGCAGCCACACCCACGCGGCCAGCGTCGTGACGGCCGACGCGAGCACCGACCAGCTGCGGCGCAGCGGGTGCCGCGCCGTCCACCGGCCCACGACCGGACCCGCCACCATCGCCGACGCCGTCAGGACGCTCAGGAGCAGGCTGGCCTCGCCCGGCGTGCGGCCCTGCGCCGTGACGAAGAACGGCACCCCCCACAGCAGGGCGACGACGTTCGCGCTGAACGGCGCGACGAAGTGCGACCAGAACCCGAGGCGTGTGCCGGCCGGCCGCGCGGCGTCGCGCACCGCGTGCAGGAACCGCGCCCGGGCGGCGGACGCGATCGCCTCGGCGGGCGTCGTCGGTGCGGGGGAGCGGACGCCGGCCCACGCGGCGGCGGCGACGAGCACGCCGACCACGGCCAGCGTGCCGAACGTCACGCCCCACCCGCGGGCGTGCAGCAGCCACGCCACGCCGAGCGCGGACACGATCTGCCCCGACTGCCCGATCAGGCCCGTCAGCTGCACGAGCACCGGCACCTGCCGGGGCGGGAACCACTCCGCGACCAGCCGGCACGCGCTGATGAAGATCCCAGCGTCGCCCGCACCGATGAGGACGCGCGCGACGATCGCCGTCGGCACGTCGTCCGCCCACGCGAGCAGCGCCTGCCCGACGGCCATGACGAGCGACCCCCCGGCGACGAGCACGCGCGCGCCGAACCGGTCGAGCAGCTGGCCGGCGGGGATCTGCAGCGCCGCGTACACGGCGAGCTGCACGACGGAGAACGACGCCAGGCCGGTGGCGGAGAGCTCGAACCGGTCGATCGCCTCGACGCCCGCGACGCCGAGCGCCGTGCGGTGCACGACGGCCGCCAGGTAGGCGAGCACCGCCGCCGTGTACACGACCACGGCACCGCGCCTGCCGGCCATCACGTCCGTCCCTCCCAGGCCGGCGTCGTCCGGCCCCACCCAGCCTAGGCACAGCGTCGGGGGAGGGCGGCGCGGGGGCCGTCCAACGCGTCCGCCGGGCGTGCGGGAAGCGCTTCGTCCGATGTGTCCGGCGGGGGCGGACGCGCGTCCTGGACGGGTGGCCGGATTCACCCGCGCGGGGTGGTCTGGACGTTTGACCAACGTCGGTCGATGAGCAACACTCGTACTCGACGGTGCGCATCGCCTGCCCCCTGCGCGGTGCGCACCGTCTCTCAATCTCCCGCCGGTCGGCGGCCACGAGAGCGGGACGGGTCACCCGTCCCGCTCTCGTCATGTCGGGACCCGTGTCAGGCCCGGGACGCGCCGGCAGGGCCCTGCGCCCGCACCGGCGTGCCCACGCGCGCTGCCCGCCGCAGGGCGGCACGTGGACGCCGCGGCGCCACGTCCGCCGCGTGATCACGCGGCGACGGGGTGCGCGCACGTCGGCGTGGCCGCCCGGACGAACGCCGTGCGGCGGTCTACCGTGCCAGGGTGACCGTCCCCGCCCGCACGCCCGGCTCGGGACCGACCCCGGCCGGTTCGCCCCCGCAGACGACCCCGGCCGACGCCCCGGGGCCCGACGGCGCGCCCGCCGCGGGCGACGCCGTCACCGACGACGGCCGCAGCGGCCCGCCGGTCGCGCTCGTCGAGCCGCCGTCCCCGGCGGAGGTGCTCGAGGGCGCCGTCGCGACGTGGCGCGGCGCGCTCGTCGAGGCCGCCGGCGCGTCGACGCTGTCCGACGTCGACCAGCTCGGCGACGCGGCGCTCGACCTGTCCGCCGCGCACCCGTCCGGCATGGCGCAGCTCTTCGCGGGCCGCGCGACACGGCTGTCCAACCTCGTGCGCGAGGCGGGGGCGCTGTCCAGCGCCCGCCGGCGCGCCCGCGCCGTGAGCGCGCGCGCCGCGACGTACACGCAGCGGTACGGCATCGCGCCGACGTCGCTCGCGATCGGTGTCGCCACGTGGACCGACCGGTCCTCCGCGGACCTGGCGTCGGACGACGTGGGCGCGCTCGCGCACGTCACGCGCCGCACGCCGGACCCCCGCGACACCCGCCCCGCGCGCGGCGCGGACGCGGTGCGGACGGTGCGCGCGCCGGTGCTGCTGCGCCCGGTGACGCTGCAGGCCCGCGGGTCGGGCGAGGGCGACTACGAGCTCGCGCTCGAGCCGTCGCTCGAGGTGAACCCCGTGCTCGCGCGGGCGCTGCGCCGGCACGGCGCGCTGCTGGACCCGGCCGCGGTCGCGCGCGGCACGTTCACCGCCGCCGGCTTCGACCCCCGCGGTGCGCTGCAGCGCCTGCAGTCGCTCGGCGAGGCCGTGCTCGAGGACTTCTCGCTCGTCGAGAAGGTCGTCGTCGGGACGTTCGTGCACCCGGGCCAGGTCCTCGTCGACGACCTCGACCAGCTCGCCGGCGCCCTCGACCGGCACGAGGTCGTGCGGGCGCTCGCGGGCCTCGACGACGCGCGCGAGGCGCTCGCGGTCCCGCTGCCCGAGCCGGTCGCGGGCGACCGCGACCCCGCCGTCGAGCGCGGTGCGGGCGACCTCGACCCCGCGCAGCAGCACGTCCTCGACGTCGTCGCGTCGGGAGCGCACGTCTTCGTCGACGCGCCCACGGGCGCCGACGTCACCGGCACGCTCGCCGCGATCGTCGCCGACGCCGCGGCCGAGGGCCGCACCGTCCTCTACGTACCGGGACACCGGCGCGCCGCGACGGCGCTCGTCACGCGCCTCGAGGCGCTCGGGCTCGGCGAGCTCGTCCTCGACGTCGAGCCGCACGCCGGCTGGCGGACCGCCGCCGGCCGCCGCCTGCTGGGCGCGATGACGCTGGAGCCGCCGGCCGTCGACATGACGGCCGTGCACACGCTGCGGGCGTCCCTCGTGGAGCACCGGGAGCGCCTGCGCGGGTACGTCGACGCGCTGCACGTGGCCCGCGCGCCCTGGGACGTGTCCGCGTACGACGCGCTCCAGGAGCTGGCCCGGCTCACGTCCGCCCGCCCCACGCCGCGCACGACCGTGCGCCTCGACCCGGAGGTGGCGCGCGTCCTCGACGCCGAGCGCCGCACCCGGCTCGGTCGCGACCTGGTGCGCGCCGGCGAGCTGCAGGCGTTCACGCTGCGCCCGCAGGACACGCCGTGGTTCGGCGCGGACCTGCGCACGTCCGCGGACGCCCAGGTGGTGCGCCGCCGGCTCGACCGCGTGCTCGACGTGTCGCTGCCCGTGCTCGTCGACCGGGTCGCGCAGGTCGCGGCCGAGACCGGCCTGACGCCCGCGACGACCCTCGACGGCTGGGCCGAGCAGCTGCGCATGCTCGACGGCGTCCGCGCGTCGCTCGACGTCTTCCAGCCGCTGGTCTTCGAGCGCACCGCCGCGGACCTCGTGGCGGCCACCGCGTCGAAGGAGTGGCGCGAGCAGCACGACGTGCCGATGGGCTTCTGGGTGCGCCGCCGGCTGCGCAAGCAGGCGAAGGACATGCTGCGCCCGGGCCGTCCCGTCGCCGACCTGCACGCCGCGCTGCTCGAGGTGCAGGCGCGGCGCGAGGTGTGGCAGGCGCACTGCCCCGCCGGCGGCTGGCCGCGCCTGCCCGACGCGCTCCAGGTCATCGAGGACGAGCACCGTGCCGTCCGCGAGGACGTGGACGCGCTCGCCGAGGTCCTCGCCGGCACGCCTGGGGGCGGCCGGCTCGCGTCGACGCCGTTCCCGGAGCTGCGCGACCGCCTCGGCCGGCTGCGGGACACCGCCGCCGCGCTCGAGACGCTCCCCGAGCGCACCCACCTGCTGCACGGCCTGCGTGCCGCCGGCCTCGGCGACCTCGTCGACGACCTCACCGCGCGCCGCGTCGACCCGGCCCTCGCGCCCGCCGAGCTCGACCTGGCGTGGTGGAGCACCGTGTTCGAGCAGGTGCTGGCCGCCGACCCGGCGCTCGCGGGGTACGACGGCGCCGCGCTCGGCGCGCTGTCCGCCCGGTACGCCGAGCTCGACCGCGCGCACGTGACGAGCCGCACCGCACCCGTCCTCGCGGCCGCGCTCGCGCGCGTCGCCGGGGTGGTCCGCCAGCACCGCGAGCAGGCCGAGGGGCTGTTCGCCGAGCTCGTCGACGACCGCGTCACGTCGGTGCGCGAGACCGTCGGGCGGTACCCCGACGTCGCGCGCCGGCTGCGGCCCGTGCTCGTCGCCGGGCCCATGCTCGTGTCGCAGGTGCTGCCCGCCGCGCGCACCGTCGACCTCGTCGTCGTCGACGCGGCCGCGCACCTGCCCGTCGAGGCGGCGCTGCCGGCCATCGCCCGCGGCCGCCAGGTCGTCGTCGTCGGCGACGCGCGCTGCGCGTCGGGGTCCTCGGTGCGCGAGCTCGCCGACGTGCTGCCGTCCGTCGCGCTGCACGCCGACGCGTCCCGCCGCGACCCGTACCTCACGGCGTTCCTCGCCGCCCACGGGTACGCCGGCGTGCTCGTCCCGACGCCGCTGCCGTCCGCGCAGCCGCTCGTGCAGCTCGACGTCGTCGACGGCACCGGCATGCCCGACCCGACGAGCGGGACCGTCGACTCGACGCGCGCCGAGGTCGACCGCGTCCTCGAGCTCGTCGTCGAGCACGTGCTGCAGCACCCCGACGAGTCGCTCGCCGTCGTCACGGTCTCGCCGCGGCACGCCGACGCCGTGCGCGAGGTCGTGCTCGCCGAGGTGCGGGACAACCCCGCGCTGGCGTCCTTCTTCGACGCCGGCCGGCCCGAGCCGTTCGTCGTCGTCGACGTCGCGAACGTCGCGGGCCTGCGCCGCGAGGCCGTCATCCTGTCCTTCGGGCTCGGCCGGACGCCGCACCGCCGCGTGCTGCACTCCTTCGGTCCGGTGAGCCGCGCCGGCGGCGACGCGCTCCTGCTCGACGCGCTCGGCTCGACGCGCCACCGCCTCACCGTCGTCTCGTGCTTCGGCGCCGACGACCTCGACCCGGAGCGCGTGCGCGACGGCGGTCCGCGGCTGCTCGCGGACCTGCTGCGCTTCGCGGCCGACCGCGGGCAGGCGGACGCCCGCGCCGCCGACCCCCACGGCGAGCGCCCCACCGGCGGTGCCGACCCGGACCGGCTCGTCCTCGACCTCGCCGAGCGCCTGTGGCAGCACGGCCTCGTCGTCGACGTGGACCACGGCGTGCCCGGGGGCGTGCGCATCCCGCTCGTCGTCGGCCACCCCGAGCTGCCCGACGAGATGCTCGTCGCGGTCCTCACCGACGACGACGACTACGTGCGCGAGCCCAGCGTCCGCGTGCGCGACCGGCTCGCCGCCGACCGCCTCGAGCGTCTCGGCTGGTCCGTGGTGCGCGTGTGGTCCGCGGCCGCGTTCCTCGACCCGCAGGCCGAGGTCGACCGCATCCGCCGCGCGGTGCACGCGCGGCTCGTGCAGCGCAGGCCCGAGGCGGCCGCGCCGCCGTCGCGTCCCGTGCCGACGGTCGTGCGGGACACGCCCGAGGCCGACGACGTCGAGGTCGGGGTGCGGCCGTACGTGACCGCGCGGCCCGCGACGGGTGCGGTGCCGGTCGTGCGGCCGGCGACGGGTGCGACGCCGGTGGTGCGTCCCGCGACCGGGGCGACCCCGGCCGTGCCGCCCGCGCCGACGGGTGCGACGCCGGTGGTCCGCACGCCGACGGGTGTGCTGCCCGCGGTGGCGTCGCCCGGCAGCGGTGGTGTGCCGATGGTGCGTCCGGCGACCGGCGCGACACCGGCGACCCGTCCGGCGACCGGCGCGACCTCGGTGACGCCCGCGCCGCTGCGTCCCGCGACGCCGCCTGCGCCCACCCCCGGTGAGCCGGCGACGACGTCGGGCGAGCAGCTCGTGCTCGCCGTGCGGACGCAGCCGCGCCCGGACGTGCGGCCGGGCCTGCCGATCGGGGCCTACAGCGACGACCAGCTCGACGACCTGGTGCGCTGGCTGCGGTCGGACGGGCAGGACCGCACGCGGGACGCCCTGGCCGACGCGCTGCGCGCCGAGCTCGGCATCACGCGGCGCAGCCACCGCGTCGACACCGTCGTGCGCGCCGCCGTGGCGCGCGCGTTCGCCTGACCGGGCCCGTCCGCGCGACCATCGACGCATGAGCACGGGCACCGGACCGACCCCCACGCCGCGGCGCCGCGCACCGCGGCGCGCGGTGCGTCCGCCGGGCACCGTGGGCACGGACGAGTCCGTGCTGCGCTCGACCGTCCCCGCGGCACCGGGCGAGCCCCCGGCGCCGGTCCCGGCACGATCGGCGTCGGCGTCGGCGTCGGCGTCGGCGCCGGCCGTCCCCGCGGCACCGGTCGACGCACCGGACCCCTGGACGGCGACGCGGTCCGCCGACGACAGCGACCGCGGCTGGGGCCGCGAGGAGCCGTCCTCGAACGAGGAGCGGCTGCGCCGGGAGCGACCGCCGCACTGGTGACCGGCACGGTGCGCGGCCGCGCGTGCCCGCGCGACGCCGCGCCGCCACCGACGGCTCAGCGGCCGGGTCGGCGGCCGGGTCAGGCGGGGGCGCCGCCCGGCGGGATGCTCGGGGGCACGTCGCGACCGGGACGGCTCGGCGGCGTGGTCCCGGGCGTCGTGCCTGTGCCCGTCCCCGTGCCCGTCCCCGTGCCGGTCCCCGTGCCCGGACCGGTCGCGGGCTGCGCGCCCGGTCCGGCGTCGTTCGCGACGGCGGGGGACGCCTGCGCCGCGAGCAGGTCGCGGATCTCCTGCAGCAGCAGGATGTCCTCGCTCGGCGCCTGCGGCTCCTCCTCCTGGCCCTTCTTGCGCCGGGCCGCCAGCGCGTTCAGCGGCAGCACGATGAGGAAGTAGATCGCGGCCGCGGTGAGCAGGAACTGCAGGACCGCGTTGAGGATCAGCCCGACGCGGATCGGCGCGATGTCGGCGCCCTCGCGCCACGAGTACGGGCCCAGGTCCCACAGCTCCGCGAGGTTCGGCTGACCGAAGAGCCACCCGATGAGCGGGCTGAGCAGGCCCTCCTGGACGGCACCGACGATCGAGGTGAACGCCGCGCCGATGACGACGCCGACGGCCAGCTCGACGGCGTTGCCGCGCGAGACGAAGTCCTTGAAGCCCTGGAGCACCTTCGCGACGCCCTTGACCGGTTCGCTGCCGCCCACCGCGCGGAGCCGGTCGCCCGCCCCCCGCAAACCCTCGCGTGCCTGCCCGCTCATGCCGTGCTCCCGTCGTCCGGGGGGTCCTCGGCGCGATCATGGCACGACGACCGCGACGAGGCGGGCGGCGGCCGACGCCTCCGCGAGCAGCACCGGT